>CAYPYM010000550.1:0-2764 GCA_964414435.1 uncultured Ignavibacteriales bacterium
TTCCAGCCTTATATGCTCGCGGCCGTCACCATCAGCGAATTCGAAGGGTGACCGGCTGCCCCTCTCACGCCCGCCAGAGCGAAACACCCGCAGGGTGCGTCACCCCGAGCGAAGTCGCAGGGTGAGCCTGTCGAAGGGTGACCGCCACACCGCGCCTACGGATACGACTCATTGAACTCCCGCACCAACGCGTCGATCTGCTCCGCGGTCCATTTCTTCTGACGGCACAACTCCCCCAGAGTCCCCCAGAACGGTTCCCCGCACACCACACACGGCAGCCCCCGCGCCATGAGGAACTTCACCGTATCCGGATACTGCTCCACCATTTCGTCGACTTTACTCTCCGCTGTCACCATACTCCTTAAACCCCGACACCGTTGCCCACGTTCCCGCACGCGGAGCGTGTCTTGCGTGTTTCGTTACACTCCCAATAACATACGGGCGGTCGAGAAGTAAATAAGCAAACCGGTGATATCAACAATCGTCGTCAGCGCCGGACTGGCCACAACCGCCGGGTCCCAGTTCAGGCGCGCCGCCGCCAGCGGCAACACCGCCCCGATCAGGGTCGCCGTCACGACCTGAACCGCCAGCGCGAGCGCGATCACCCCGCCGACCGCGACCAGGGAAAACCCCGCCGGGAGCGCGGTCGACTGCGAGAGGAACATCACCTTGCCCCACGACAGCACCCCCAGCACCAGCGCCAGCAGCATCGACACTTTGAATTCCTTGTACAGCACTTTCAGCACATCGCGCGGCGCGACCTCTTTCAGCGCCAGCGCCCGTACCACAACTGTCGCCGACTGGCTGCCGGTGTTGCCGCCGGTGTCGGCCATCATCGGCATATACAGCGCCAGGATCAGCAGCTGGGTCAGGGTCGCCTCGTAGCTGTGGATAATCATGCCGGAAACCAGCCCCAGCGCGGCCAGTCCGATAATCCAGTACGCCCGGTTCTTGAAATGCACCCACGCCGGCGTCTTGAGATAAATCCCCGCCTCGTGCGAACCGGCGATCGCCATGAACTTCTCCATGTCCTCGGTGTGCTCCTGCGTGACAATATCGAGGGCGTCGTCGTGGGTGATAATCCCGACCAGCGCCTCGCCGCCGTTGACCACCGGCAGCGCCAGCAGATCATATTTCTGGATCTTGCGGGCGGCGTCTTCCTGGTCGTCATTGACCTGCGCGTAAATCACGTCGCGATGCATGATCGACTCAACCGTCGCATCACGCCGCGCCACGATCAGATCCTTGAGCGAGACGAACCCGAGCAGCCGACGGTGGTCATCGAGCACGTACGCGTAGTAGATCGTCTCCTTGTCGGGCGCCACCTGGCGCAGCCGTTCGATTGCCTCGGTGGCCGTCAGATGGGGGGAAGGGTGGCGGAGTCCGAGGTCATAACCGCCCCGGCCGTGCCTTCCTCGTAAGCGGTCAGCCGACGGATATCCTCGCGCTCGGCCTGGGCCAGCGCCGGGAGAATCCGTTGCCGGACATCCTCCGGAAGCTGCTTGAACAGGTCGGCGCGGTCATCGGGCGGCATGTCGGTCACCAGCGGGGCGACCTCGTCGCGCCGGAGCGACTCGACAATCTCGATCTGGAAATCCTCGTCGAGATGGCTGAAAATCTCCGCCCGAAGGGGCGGGTCGGCCGGGCGCAGGACCGCCCAGGCCTCTTTACCGGTCAGGCCGGAAATCAGCTCGGCGATCGCGGCCGGGTGGGCCGATTCGCAGAACGAGCGGATTGCATCCTGGTCTCCGGCTTCGAGCATTTCGCGCAGCTCGGGCGCCAGGAGCGGATTCTTGAGGAGCATGGTTCACCTCCGTAAAGGCCGCGGCGGGGGAGGGCGGCCGGCGGTGAACCGAGAGCGGGTGAGGTCACAACTTTCGCTGACTTGTCTTGTTGCGAAAGGTGGCCGGTCTGCGGAGCGGGCCTACAGGACCGCTCGATAGATGGATCCATCCGCTGAGCGGACCGGTCGGCCCCGATTCACGCCGGTCGCGCGACGTTTCGGTCGCGGGCCAGGGTCGTCGTCGTCGCCTTGGGCTTTATCCCGGATTATGTCGCGGCATCTACTGCCATCCGAGTCGCTCATTGCAGTGTCTCCTTTAAGGTGTGGCGGGCGCGTCATTGGTTCGGCGTCCGCGGGGTCGTTTTCGCCCCATTTCGGGGCCTTGCTATTATACGCCGGAATCGGGTTTTTCAAAGGGAAAATTGGTACGGGGGGACGATGGGGCCAGAAGGTCGTAAGGACGGACGTCACCTCCGTCAGAGGACACTTCTCAGGTAGACAAGAAATTCGAATGCTACTATAATACCCAACAACGTCACCCAGAGATAACGCCACGTACGTGGAAGCCGGTTGCCCTGAAGGATCATCTTCTTGTCCTAGCCCGAGAGCCTTGAGAAGGCCTCACCCTGGACTTCCTTCCTTACACCCTTCCGAATACGAAAGAAAAGGAAAACGTAGGCCACCCACACGGGAACAAGAACGAAAGCCGGCAATTCTTCGGGTACCTGGGGCCGAAGCCGGGCGGGGATCCCGAATGCCGGACTGGCCAACCGGGCGAATACATAGCAAAAGCCGATAAAGGCGCCGAACAGGAAACCTGCGACAAAGTCGCCCGCGCAAGAATTCTTTGCCATGATCTGCCTCCTCTAGTGGCAAGTATCGCCCGGCCAACGGCCGGCATGACCCGATACGATAATCCGGCTAGGCCTCCGGATGCTCAGAGCCTGGCGTCTGGCTGTGGCGTGGGCGGACGCTGCGCCC
>CAYPYM010000551.1:0-2759 GCA_964414435.1 uncultured Ignavibacteriales bacterium
CAGTCATCCATATAGATGCCCGGCTCGATCGAGAACAGGTGTCCCTTGCGGAGCTTGCGGCTGTCCTCGGTCTCGAGGTTATCGATATTCGGTCCCGATCCGTGCTCGCTCGTCGTGATTGAATGGCCGGTGCGATGCGTGAAGTATTTGCCGAACCCGGCATCGACAATCACCTTCCGGCAGACGTCGTCAACATCGGCTCCCTTGACCGGTTTCGTTTCGATGTTCTTCCGGATATGCTCGACCGCGGCGTCGCGGGCTCGCACGAGGAGGGAGAATATCTCGCGGTACTTGGCCGGCATCTCGTCCTTCGAGCCGGCGAAAGCCATCCAGGTGATGTCGCCGTAAATAGCGTCGCGGTGCTTGATCTTCGCCCAGAGATCGATCAGGATAAGCTGGCCCTTCTTGATCTCGAGCGCTTTCTCGGCCGACGGCTCGTAGTGCGGATCACCGGCGTTCCGGTCGACCGAGCAATTGGGACCGCTTTCCGTGCTCATGTCGAGCTCTTCGAACATCTTCAGCATGAATTGCATGGCGTCGTATTCGGTTATCCGTTTGCCGTCGGTGAGGCACTTTGCGATGTGGGCGAAGGTCCGGTCCTTGACCTCGATCAGGTTCCGGGCGGCCATGCGATGCATCGCGATCTGCTCGACCGACAGTCGCGCGCCGAAGTAGGCGACCAGGTTGGCCGAGGAGAGCACCTCGATTCCCATCTCGCGTACCAGCTCGATCGTGCCGGCATCGACCAGCCCGATATACGGCAGCCTCCCTTTGGCGGCGTATTCCATCGCGACCCGATTAGCCCCTCCGAGAATCCGGGCGAGTTCCTGCTCGAGCGTTTTGTAGCCGCTGTAGGTAATGATTTTTCCCGGCAGCCCGCGAAATTTCTCCTTCTCAATAGCGTGAACGAGACCGGTCGGTTCGCCGATCGCGGGTATAAAGTAAAACGAACGACGGGTGACCACCCCCGACAGGCCGAGCAGGTCCACCGCAATGGTGTTGCGGGCGTGGAAATCGGCCAGCAGCCAGCCGTCGAGTTCGTGATCGCTCAGGTAGTTTTGTATGGCAGTTACATCCATGGCAGGTATCCTTGGCCCGGGAGTTTTGTCTATTGAGGCGTAGTATAGATAACGGGATCAGCCTTGTCGAACACTATTTGCGCGCGAGGGGGCGGCTTGACAGCCGGCAGCAGCCGGAATAGATTTATCCGATGAGTACAGTCGCACGCGTCCCCCGCCTGGTCATCACCGGCGCACCGGCATCGGGCAAGACCGTCTTCTTCGAACGCCTCCGGCACGTTAAGGAGTTTTCCGGTTACGTTTTTTTCGACGAACTCGCCCGCCGGCTGCTCGAAGAGACACCGTCGTACCGGGGCCGCTGGGCCGAATTTCATCGCGAGATCTACCGCCGCCAGACCGAGCGGGAGCAGGCGATCGCCGGCCGGCCGTTTGTCACCGACCGGGGGACGGTCGACGCCTTTGCCTTCCATCCCGAAACGGTGGCCGATGTCGGCACGACCCTCGAGGCCGAATACGCCCGCTACACCGGGGTCATCCAGCTCGGCAGCTCGGCCGGACTGGGCGAGGCGTACTACCCCACCGACGAGATCCGGCGGGAAACGATCGACGAGGCGATGGCGATCGAGGCTGCGATCAGCCGGGTCTGGTCGCCGCATCCGGCCTATCGCTTCGTCCCGGCCGAACCATCGCTTGAAGAAAAGTACCGCCGGTTTGAAACTATCGCCCTGGCTCTGGCGAAAGAAAAATAAACGACAGGATTGACAGCGGGGCGGCCATTGCCGTCAATACGACAGGTTCGATACGTACGTAAGCGAAAGGGTATCATGAAGAAAATAGTTATCGCGCTCTCCGGGCTGATGCTCCTGGCGACTGGCGGCGCCTGGGCCGATCCCTCTTTCGAGCAAATCGACCGAGACTACAAGACGCTCAGTCAGGATTTGCTCAACAATACCGGCGAGGTTGCCGAAATCAGCAACTTCGTCTACAAAAAAGATGTCGCCACGATTACGTTCACACAGGGGACGATTCACTTTCAGCGTTACGTCGACAACCGTCCGACCACGGCCATCTTCATCGGCACCGGTCACGTCCACATCGACGCGCCCACCCACGCCGGGAGGCAGGGGCTCTGGGCGGTTGCCAAAGACAGTGTCGTCGACCAGGATTTCGATCTCATCTTCATTCGCATGGCCGACGATTTCGACCTGAAGCTCAAAGAGAAGTTCACGTTCACCCAGGAAGAACTCGACTGGCGTCAGTTGACCAAGGCGAAAGAGGTGAAGGGCGAGGTCTATTTCCTGCCGCGCATCCAGCATCCCTACGACAACTATTTCCGCCTGCTGATTTCGTGTTACGAACGGGGCGACGACGGCTTCTTCTGGTGCGATTTCAACCGGTACGTCTTCACCTACGATCCCAACTGGCCGGAGCAGGTGAATATCGCCTACGAATTCGAGCCGGCCGATATGGTCGTCACCACCGGCGCCCGCTTTCAGCGCCTCGCGAACCATCACGACAGCGATTCGCTGCTCTCTGATATTCCCTATCAGACTACGATCCTCAACAAGAAGGGCGACCTCCAGCTCAGCGGTCAGGACGGACGGCGGATCGATGCCGGCCGGTGCGACCTCGACCTGCTGGTAAACGCCGACAGCCTGAAATACACCTGGATCTACCTGCAGTTCAACCTGAATATCGATTCGGTGCTGCTCGATAACAAACCGATCGACTTCATGCGCC
>CAYPYM010000552.1:0-2756 GCA_964414435.1 uncultured Ignavibacteriales bacterium
GCTGTTGATCCCCATGGATAACAGTCAGACTGACCATCTCAAAGCCTACGGCGTCGTGTTCAAATGCCTCCAGGACCACGAAAAGGGCGAATGGCTGCTCAACTACCGGGGCGGCTCGTTCCTGATCGACTACTCCCAGAAAAATGTCGATCGCTGCCTCCTCATGGGGGTGTCATCGGAGCAGGTCTCCGAGGGACAGGTGGCCGATATCTACCGCCAGATCGAAGCCGAAAACATGGAACGGGTCGAACTGGAGAAGGCCCCCAACATAGCCGTCTACTCGCCGCCATCGGCCCAGCCGTGGGATGACGCCGTGACGCTCGCGCTGACCTACGCTGAGATCAAGTACGATGTCGTCTGGGATGAGGACGTGTTGGCGGGCAAGCTCGATGATTACGACTGGCTGCACTGCCATCACGAAGATTTCACCGGGCAGTACGGCAAGTTCTACGCAGCGTTCCGCAACGCAATCTGGTACCAGGCCGATGTCCAGAAAAACGAGGAGATGGCGGCCAAGCTCGGCTACAGCAAGGTGTCCGACATGAAGCTGGCGGTGGTGCAGACGATCAAGGACTTTGTCCGTCGCGGCGGGTTCCTGTTTTCGATGTGCTCGGCGCCGGAGACGATGGATATCGCGCTGGCGGCGCAGGATGTCGATATCGTGCCGGCCGAGTTCGACGGCGACCCGGCCGATCCGAACGCCAATTCGAAGCTCGATTACTCGCAGACGTTTGCGTTCGAGAATTTCACCGTGTCGCTCGACCCGATGCTTTACCGGCATTCGAATATCGATACCTACCCCGAGCGGCAGATCCGGTTCCCCACGCCCGAGGATGATTTCTTCTACCTGTTTGATTTTGCGGCCAAGCTCGACCCGGTGCCGACCATGCTGGTACAGGACCATGTCAACACCGTGGCGGGATTTATGGGGCAGACGACGGCGTTTCGGAAATCGCTGCTCAAGAAATACGTGACGATTCTGGGCGAGCCGGACAACTACGATGAGGTCCGGTATATTCACGGCAACTTCGGGCGCGGGACGTTTACGTTCCTGTCCGGGCACGATCCCGAGGACTACCGCCACATGGTGGGCGATCCGCCGACCGATCTGTCGCTGCACAAAAACTCGCCGGGTTACCGGCTGATCCTGAACAATGTCCTGTTCCCGGCCGCCAAGCGCAAGGAGCGCAAGACCTGAGGAGGCATCGGATGCCCGCGGACTACGAACACACCTATCTCGGCATCGATTACGGCAGCCGCCGGATCGGGATCGCCCGGAGCGATCCGACCGGCCTGATTGCCTCGGCAGTGACCACGCTCGAGGTCAGGTCGATGAACGACGCTATCCGGCAGATCGAAGCGCTCATCAAGGAGCACGATCCGAACGGGATCGTGATCGGGTATCCCCTCCATATGTCGGGGGAGAAGAGCCAGAAGTGCATCGAGATCGACGGATTCGTGGCGCGGCTGGAGAAGATTTACGACGGGCCGATAAATCTGGTGGACGAACGGTACTCGTCGGTGGAAGCGGCCGGAGTGATTCACGCTCACGGCAAACGGGTGGGGCAGGATAAACGGCGGGTCGACCGGCTCGCTGCGGTAATCATCCTGCAGCGTTTCCTCGATGAGTTACCGCGGGACTAAACGACCGATTCAGATATGGGAGTATCTCTGGTATCCGATCGCGACGCTGGTTGTCCTGATGCTGGGCATCGTGCTCGCGATCTTTCACCTTGCCGGGGGCTTGCTGCAAATCATGAGTAGAGGCGGAAAGACACTTTTCATCGCCCTGGTGCTGCTCGCGGCGGTGGTGACCTACGGCGCCTGGTCGTATTACGGCGCAGTCGATCTCGGCGACAACACCGTGTCGCTGATTGTGGAGCCGGGCGATTCGTTCGGGCAGGTCGCCGGGCGCCTCGCCGAAAGCGGCGTGGTGCGCTCGACCCTTCCGCTGAAAATCGCCGCCCGTCTCAGCGGCGGCGACCGCAAGCTGGTGCCGGGACGGTACGATTTCAGCGGGCCGGTGTCGGCCGCCGACGTCCTCGACCGGCTGGTGAAAGGTGACTTCCTGCGGATCAAGGTGACGATTCCCGAAGGCTCGACGATCTGGGAGGTGGCCTCGATCATTTCGAAGGCACTGCCGATCGATTCGGCGTCGGTCGTGGCGCTCAACGACGATTCGGCTTTCCTCAAGCAGGTCGACAAGCCGTACCTGGAGGGGTATCTTTTCCCGCAGACCTATTACCTGCCGTGGGGGATTTCGGCGCCGGAAGCGGCCGAGACGATGGTGAAGATGTTCGATGAACAGACCCGCCGCGTGTGGCCGTCGCATATCGAACTCGGCATGACGCCCGACGATGTCGTGAAGCTGGCATCGATTGTCGAGGCGGAAACATCGCTGGACAGCGAGCGCACGCTGGTGGCGTCGGTCTATCTCAACCGCCTTCGCAACAAGTGGCGGCTGGATGCCGATCCGACCGTGATCTATGGACTGGGGGGGATGGAGCGTCAGCTCAGCCGGCGTGACCTGAAGCACGACACGCCGTACAATACATATATGCACCGGGGACTGCCGCCGACTCCGATCAACTCACCGGGGCTGGCCTCGATCAAGGCGGTGCTGGATCCCGAAGAGAGTGATTACTTCTTTTTCGTAGCCGATCACACCGGCGGGCACCATTTCTCGAAGACCAACGCCGAACACGAGCGGGCGATTCAGCGCATGCTCTCTCTCTACTCGGTCGCACCGATGCGCG
>CAYPYM010000553.1:0-2752 GCA_964414435.1 uncultured Ignavibacteriales bacterium
GACCTCCGGAGCGATGAGCGAATCGGCCAGCGCCACGACGAAGTTAATCCGCTGAGCGATGTGAGACTCGCCGCCGGACGACACCTGGAGCTGAACGGTGTGCAGGCCGGGCAATTGGTAGGTGTGCACCGGCGACTGCTCGCTCGACATCTCGCCGTCGCCGAAATCCCATGACCAGCTATCGACCGACAGGGCGGAGGCGCCGGTGAAGGCGACATCGAAGGGCACCCAGCCGACGGTTGTATCGGCGAAAAATGACACGCCGATCACCTGGTCGACGGCTGCCCGCAGGTTGGGCAGGGGGCCGATATGCTTGTAGCTGACGGCCTGCGGCGTGCCGTAGTTGATGAGCAGGTCGTGCATGTCGGCGAAATCGAGGACCCGGTTGTAGGCGGCCTTGTGGACGCCCTGAATGGCCGCGCAGGAGGCGGTGACGATGGGCGAGGCGCTCGAGGTGCCGGCAAAGGTGGCCGTGTAGTAGTCGTTTATGCCGGAACCGTACAGGTCGCCGTAGCCGAGCGTATAGACGTCCCACGTGCCGAAACCGTGGACATCGACGCGGGCGCCGTAGTTGGTGAACGAGGCCGGGACGTGTTCCGCGCTCGAGGCGCCGATGATGACGGCGCCGGAATTGCGGTAGGTGGTGTCAAACAGGGAGCCGTAGAGGGCGGCGTTGTCATAATCTTCGGCGCCGTTGCCGGCGGCCTCACAGACGATGCGTCCGAGGGCCGAGGCCTGCTGGATGACATCAAAATTCTCCTGCCAGTACTCCATACAGACGTAGCCGGCCTGATCGGTGCGGTCCTGAAAATCGTAGTGCGGGCCGGGGGCGTGCAGTTCGATCAGGAAAACGTCGCCGGTGTCCGAGTTGGCGATCGCCGTGGTGAGCGCCTGGGCAACCGACATCGAGCCGATCGAGATCGTGCCCAAATCGACGTTGAAGGCGATGCCGGTCATGCCGAAGGAGTTGGAGTCGGCGGCAATTTCACCGAGCACGGCGGTACCGTGGTTGTACCAGCCGGGATCGTTGATGACGGAGCCGGCGATGTGGAAATTGTCGGTGCCGCCGTGAAGGTCTTCGTGCGTCTGAATCCAGTTCCCCTCGATGTCGATCACCTTGACGCCTTCGCCCTTGCCGCCGGCGTAGTTCCAGGCGTAGTAGGCGTCGACCCCGGTCGGCGCCGGCTGGAGATAATACTGGGCGGCTTCCCAGTTGGGCGACAGGGTGGCCTCGGCCGCCGCAAACCGCGGCGGGTTCGGCGCCATGAACGCGGCCGGCGAGGGTTTCGGGGCGAAATAGGCGATTTCAACGATGTCGAGGCTATTCAGCTCGTTGAGGCGGGCCAGCTTTTCATTGTCGCTGGTGCCGGCCGGGAGATGCAGTTCCTTGTAGAGTGAAAGGTCGGGGAGTTCATGCCCAACCCGCGCCGAGCCGGCGTCGCGCATCTGATCGAGGGTCGATTGCTTGATGTCGATACGCTGACGGACCGCGGCCGCTTTCTGGTTGGTCGCGATGGCGGCGTTGAGACGGTCCCACTGGGGACCGGTGCGGTCGAAGCGGTGGCCGTCAAAAGCGGGCCGGCCGATTCCTTCGGCGAGCTTGAACACGATGATGTCGGAGTTGACTCCGGTGGGAACCTCGACGGCGGTCTTTTTGGGCATAATCTGACGCTTCAGTTCGGTGCGCGGTGCGGCGCCGGCGGCTGTCGCCAGGCCGAGCAGGATCAATCCGGCCAGGAGCGGGGCACGCAGGGGGAACGTATGACTCACGGTTTCCTACCTTGGATATGTTTACGAGACTCTCTATGACAGGCAGACATTCGGCGGTCAGACCTCTCCTTAAAATAGCACGAAAGCCTCATATTGCAACAACTATCGGCGGCCGGCGGTTCCGCGCAGATAGTGCGCGGAGGTCCACGGTAGGGGGCCGGCGGAGGGGGGCCGCCGCGGAACAGAAACGAGACCAGACAGGTCAGGTCCGCAATGTTCGGCTGACCCGGCGAATTGCCCGAAGCGTCGCAGTCACACCATATTATCGGACAATTCAGCTCATCATATGACCCAAAGAGGTAGGAAACGAAGCAGGCAATATCGGTGATGGCGTATTCGGCGTCGCCGGTGAAGTCGCACGGGAGCGGCGCCGACGGCTGAAGAAGGAGCGGCCCGGGATCGACGATGACGACGCCGCTGTCGATGTATCCGGAGAGCGAGGAGTCGACCCCGATCGTGTCGTAGCTGCCGAGAGAGCCGTCGACCTCAATCCACCTGGCACAGCTGTCGCCGACCCATTCGTCGCATTTCCAGTAGGTTGTGTCGACGATCGTATCAACCACCTGGCCGATGACATTCGCGGAGGGATCGACAAACCACACCGGACCGAGAAATTCGATATTGCACCGGAGGTCGCCAATGGTATCCGGGGCCGGATTGGTGATCAAGGGGAGCTTGATGAGCACACCTCCGTTCTGCGGTAGAATCGGGGGTTCGATTCTGGGCGGAGAGGGGTAGTCGGCAATGCCCGTCACGAGGAGTTGTGTCCCGGTCGACGATGTATCGTTGGCGGCCAGGATTTCAAAGCCGGAGGAGAGCGTTCCGGATGTGTCAAACGGAGTGAGGGTGTCGAAGGTGAAGAGATCGGGGCGATCGAGGCGGATGGTGAACTGATAGGCCGCGATGGAATCCGTGAAGTTGGACAGATAGACCATGAGCCAGGCACTGTCGCCGGCGGTGACGGTAGTGTCGGATGTCGTAA
>CAYPYM010000554.1:0-2751 GCA_964414435.1 uncultured Ignavibacteriales bacterium
TTTGCTGTTATCGCGCAGGATCTGGCCGAGCCGAAGGTAGGCGTCGATGTTGCCGTAATCCTCGGTCACCACCTGGCGGAGCTTGCCGAAAGCCCGGACATCCTCGCCATCGAGCAGGTCCCGGAGGGCCTGGACGTAGAGGGTCGAAGCCGGCCGGGTCGGTTTGCGGACAAACCGCTCATAGAGCACGTACACGCCGAGGGTGGCGAGAAACAGGAGCAGGAAGACAAGGAGATATTCGACCATACCTATTCTCGCGAATCAAAGGGTGACTGGATATCTTTATTGCGGCGCGGCTCGCTCTCGGCAAGGAGTTTGGCCGACTCCTCGATGGGGCGGTTGCGCAGCACCGCCAGTTCGCTTTCGAGGGCGCGCATCTGGCGCCGCATGAATCGGACGTTGACCGATAGTCGTATGTAGACCGAGATGAAGGCGAGCAGCGAGACGAGCACGCCGACGGCGAACGACCAGAATACGACTTCGACCAGGGCGACGTTGGGGAACGTCTTCCAGATCAGGTTGACATCGACCCGCTGGTAGTCGCCGACATTATGAATGGCGAACGCGACTATGGCGATGACGATTATGGCGACCAGGACGGCCCTGACGGCCCACATAAGACCTCCCTGTGGAGAGAGACCGTCGGATCCACACCCGCCGTTTGCGGCGGCCGGGGCGGATCCGGCGGAAAGTTCATAACGGTTTAACGATCCACCGGCAGGTTATGATACCCACCGGGGGCGTGACGGTCAATTAAAAAAAGGCCGGCGGAACCGGCCTTTGATTTCCCCGGACGGGACGTAAGTCTATTGGTCGTCGGCGGATGCCTGATCGGCGGAGCTCCACTTGAGGCTTTGGACCACCGGCATAATCTCTTTCCAGTTCTGGTCGAAGTACATGTCTTCGCACATCAGGTGAAAGAGCAGCAGCCGGTCGCCGTTTTTGACGACGATGATGCCGCCGCCGTAGCCGCCGACCACGCGTTTGGTGGACTGCGACGAGACCGAGATGGTGATATTCTTGAAGTAGCGGCATTCCCCGGTCCAGAGCGCGGCGGGCAGGCTGTCGATATAGGAGGTGGGCCGGCTCTTGGTGATGACCGGTTCGCGGGTCGTGCCCTCGCCGAGCGACTGTTCATTGAGAATTTCGAAATACTTGCGGATGTCGTTCTTCTGATCGGAGTCGTAGGTCTTGCTGACGAGCGAGTCGCGGAACGCGATTGCGCTCATCGGTGACTCGGCCATGTACACCGTCAGGCGCGGGACCTCGGTATAATCCTCGGCATCGATATAATCGGGCGGGATCTGGTAGTTCTTCTTGATCAGGACGAAGCGGGCCGGGTCGTCCTTTTTCTTGACCGTGATATCCCAGCCCTCGGGAAGCGTAATCTGGAAGTTGTAGACGGCATCTTCGTAGACGCCGTTTTCGACGGTGCCGGCCTTGGGCGATTTGCGGCGAGCTTCGACCGACGGGATACACACGACAATTGCAAGAAGCAGTAACAATAGACGTTTCATCATGTTCAGTAAACCTCCTGTTGGTCCTCTTTCCGATTCTCAAGGTTTACTCTTATACACCCGGAGTCAAGGACAATTTGCAAAAAGAGACGTGAATCGGGGGTTCACCGGAGTGCCGCGGGGACCGGTACGGCACTGGCGGGCAAGCATATAGATGGGAGCCGGGAGAGCCCGGGTTCAGGCCTCGGTGCTGGAATGGTCGTGGAAACCGATCTTGCGACGTTTCAGCCTGCGGATGTACTCGGCCATCGGGACGAATTCAAAGTCGTAGAGCAGGCGGTCGAGCTTGTGGATGAATATCGAAGTCGAGCCGTAGGTCCGGTACCGCTGGAGGGCGGTCAGATGGTCTATCCGGGGCGGATTGGGGTCGACCTCCCACGGGTGCATGTACACGACGGCGGGGCGCCCGGCCCGGTTGAGCCGGCGAATGAGACGGCTGGAATACCAATACGGTGAGTGGCGCAGGAATCCGCCGCCGCCGACCGGGATGTTGCGACCGAAGATGCGGTAGGTCGTGGCCGGGACTTCGTAAAGCACGCGGTGGTTTTCGAGATGGATCTTGTGCGCCTCGCGGGGACCGTGCGGCATACCGTAGATGTCGTGCTTGATCGGGAAGATAGAGCTGTCGTAGTCGAACTCGAGTTCACCGAGCACCTCGAACGCCCAGGGGACGTTGTCGTTGATCGACCAGCTCGGGGCGCGGTAGCCGCGCGGACGCGTGCGGACGGCTTGCGTAATCGCTTCGAGCGCCCGTTCGGTGTCGGACCGGAAGACATCGGCGGTCATGAGGTCGACGCGGCGGTGGCCGTAGCTGTGGACCCCGATCTCGTGGCCGTCGGCCTCGATGTCGCGGATCAGCTGGGGATGGCGTTCGGCCACCCAGCCGAGGACGAACCAGGTCGCCAGGACGCGGCGGCGCTGGAAGAGGTCCATCAGGCGATGGCAGTTCTTCACGACGGTAGAGTCGAGTTCCGACCAGTTGTCATTGGAGAACCGGCCCGAGAGGGCCTCGACCACGAACCATTCTTCGAGATCGACCGTGAGGATGTTGGCGGTTGTTTCACTCATACGATCGGACCATGCCGTCGGAGCCGGCGGTCAGGACTGGTTGATCGGCGGTATTGACCCCTGCGGATTGTCGTTCGACCGTGGCCGCCGATCGGGGCGGGCGTCCCGGCGGCGGCGGGAGGCCGCCGCTTTTTTGGGGGTGTCGTTTTCGGGCGAATAATCGTAG
>CAYPYM010000555.1:0-2751 GCA_964414435.1 uncultured Ignavibacteriales bacterium
GTTCTTCCTCGGTGGTGTTGTTGTCTTTCGCCTGTTCGACGAGGAGGGTGTTTTCGATTTTGCCGATGAAGTTGGTGTTTTTCGGGTGGACCGGCGCGGTGCCCTCGAACATGAGCGGGAGGGTTTTGGCGACGGTCGGTCCGAAGAAGGAGTTTTCGAAGGCGGTGTAGAACGAGGCCGGCATCGGCAGGAGGAAGATGAGGAAGGTGGCGAGGCCGATGAGCATCCAGCCGCGCAGGAATCCGACCAGGGCGCCGCCCATCTGGTCTTTTTTGCCGATTTGTTTGAGATTGGCGATCTTGTAAAACATCAGGCCGAGCAGCTTGAACGCGGCGTACGATATGGCGATCAGGAGGGTAAATGAGATGAACGCGGATACGAGGGGAGAGCCGCCGACTTTTTCATAGACCCAGACGGCGAAACTGTCGAGGTAGTTGACGGTCACGATGATGGCGACGAAGAAAACGACGAAGGCCATTAACTCCCGGATCAGTCCCTTCTTGGAACCGACGATGACCGAGACCAACAGCAGCACGAGCAAAATGATATCAACCCAGTTCATCTACAGACGCTCCTGTCGCAGAGTTGGTGTGTTTTAAACAGGATAGGGATTTGTTAAATCACTTGGCAAGCATTTCCGCAGCCAGTTTGTTGACCAGCTTGCCGTCGGCCCTGCCCTTGACTTTGGGCATGAGGAGCTTCATGACGAGACCGATCTGGGCGGGGGAGGCGGCGCCCGATTCTTCGATCGCGGCGGCGATGAGGGACCGCAATTCGTCTTCGGTCATCTGTTTGGGGAGGTAAGTCGTGATAATGTCGAGTTCGGCCTGTTCCTTGTCGACCAGGTCCTGACGGCCGCCGGCGGCGAACTGCTCGATCGATTCGCGGCGTTTCTTGGCGGCGCTGGCGAGCACGGCGGTGATATCCTCGGGGGTGAGGTCGTCGCCTTTGTCGATGCGGCGGTATTTCAGATCAGACTTGAGGCCCCGAAGGACCGTGACACGCAGCTTGTCACCGGCCTTCAGGGCCTCAGTCATTTGCCTATCTATGTCTTCTAATAAACCCATGAACGTGTTTATCGTGACATTCTTCTCAGTCGTCTCATCTTCCGTCGTGCGGCGGCCAGCTTACGTTTTTTGGCCTCCGACGGCTTTTCGTAATGCTGATGTTTCTTGATATCACTCAAGACACCGGTCTTTTCGCAGAATTTATTAAAACGACGAAGGGCTCTTTCAAACGATTCATCATCGCGAACCTTTACGCCCGGCAATAGCAAACACCTCCTTTTTCGCCGTGTAGGGACAAAGTCTCTTCTTACCGAGAAATAGACGTTCGTCTACTCTATCGGTAAGATACTGCCGTTTTTGCACTTGTCAACAGCAATCGTACAATATAAACGTACGCGACCGTATTTGTTCCGGCCTTTCGGAAACAAATGAGCCCCTGCTGACCTATAAACCTCAGATGCCCTTTACAGTTGCTCATACCGGGATCGTGCTGCCGCTCAAGAAATGGCGGCCGCACTGGTTTTCGCTGTCCGGCCTCATGGCCGGGGCGATGGCCCCCGACCTGATCTATTTCCTGTTGTTGAACACCGCCCACCGGGGTTTTTCGCATTCCTGGAGCGGGCTGTTTCTGTTCGACCTCCCGGCCGGGGTGGCGTTCGCCTTCGCCTTCCACTGGCTGTTCAAGTATCACTTCATAATCAACCTGCCGTCATCGCTGTCCCAACGACTTGCCGGGCTGGCGCAGACCGAGTTTTCGCCCCATTCGGGGCGGTGGTGGCTGGTGCTGGTGTACTCGGTGATTATCGGGGTGCTGACTCATTTCGGATGGGATTCGTTCACGCATGCCCGGGGCGAGGTGGCGGTCATGGTGCCGTTTATGCTGGAGTGGGTGAATATTTTCGGGCACTGGATGCAGGTGACGACGATCGCTCAGCATGGGAGCACTTTGTTCGGGTTCTTCCTGATGGCGCTGTTCGTGTGGAAAAAGTGGGACCTGCCGGTTGCGACCGAGCCGATCGAGGAGCGGACCTCGGCCGACAAACTGCGTTTCTGGATCGTGACGGGCGGGCTGTCGGTAGCGGCGGCGTTCGGGGCGCTCTGGATGTATCGAACGTATGATCCCGGTCTGGCGCCGGACACGTTTACGACGTTCGGGCTGGGCGGGTTCGCCGGGTTTTTCTGGGCGGTGGCGGCGTATTCGGTGCTGAAGCGGCTGCTCGGCCCGGCCCCGGCGCCGTCGGAGGTCCGGTCGAGCTACCGGGATGAATAGGGCTTATTCGCGCGTCCAGCCAAATCCCTGGTCGTCCTGCCAGAGCCGGTTCTGCTGCCTCACCGAGTCAACCCAGGGCGGTCCCTCAGGGGGAATACCTGGGCCCCACGGAATGGCGAAGGAATCGACAAAGACCGCCTCGCTGTTGCGGATCGAAAAGTAGTACCACTTTGAGTCGACGGTGGTGAATCGGGAGAACACCTCGTAGCAATAACTCCGGTTAGGGCCATCCCGGATTGGCATGATCACGGATCTTCCATTGCTCCAGTCGGGCTCAATATTCCCCACCGTGTTCACTCCTCTGATTCCATCCATGCCGATGAAATACTCGCAGAGTAGTCTGGAGTCGAGCCGACCTTCGAACTGTATATAATCGTGCCAGACTCCGGTGGTGGGAACCTGCAGCCAGGGAGTCCGGATTCCTCTCAGTTCCTTCAGCACCCAGGTCCGTTCGGTGTGGGAATCCTTGATCGA
>CAYPYM010000556.1:0-2751 GCA_964414435.1 uncultured Ignavibacteriales bacterium
GTCGAAATCGAGTCTGCTTAGTCGTCCGGCTTGCGCCTGACTCCTCGCAAAGGCACACCCGGCGCTTTCTCGGCGGGCCGCTTGAGCGGTTGAGCAGGGATATGGTAGAATAATCGTTCATACCTATCGTTCCGAAGTCGGAATCATCACCGAATTTGTGTCGAAATTGCACGGGAGTACGTAGGTCCGGTTCCGGAGACGGCCGAAGGCGGTCGGAGAAACCGGACGATCCGGGACGAACACGGCGGTTGACAAACGGATTTGGGCGGTGTAGATTGCCGGTGCAAAATTCGAATAAGCGGGCGTAATTCAGTGGTAGAATGCAAGCTTCCCAAGCTTGATATGTGGGTTCGATTCCCATCGCCCGCTTTTTCTTAGTCGCCCGTCGACCCCTCCAATCAATCCCCTTGTTGACACCCGGCGTTCCAGGCGTATCTTGCATCCAAATCTCACCATAACCACAGTCAGGGGAGAGGCCCCCGTGAATCGAGCGTCGTCCGGCACTACCGTTGCGTTTCTCGCATCCCTGGGCCTGTTTGTTTTCGGCGTCTACCTGCCGATACCACGGCTCTGGGCGTTTTCAATGCTCGACTACTACCCGCACTGGATCGGCGCGGTCGTGTTCCTGGTCGGTCTGGCCTACTGTGTCGTCCTGCTCCTCACGAAAGGCGGCGAGTCCGAGCCGGTCGCTCCGCCCGGCCAACGCCCATACCTGGTCGCGACTTCGCTCATCACCCTGGCGATGATCGGCCTGTTTATCATCGCCCGCACCCGGACCCATTTCCTCGGCGACGGTTACACCGTGTTGTCCTTGCTCGCCTCCGAAAAACCGCTGATCAAGGGGCGCGAAATCGGCGAGGCGATGGCGCATCTGTGGCTCAGCAATGTCCTGGGCGGGCCGACCAAATCGGCGGCGCTTCTCAGCTATCGTCTGATTTCGATAGGCGCCGGGGCACTCTTCGTTCTGGGCACGTTCCTCACGGCCGGACAACTGTTCGAAAATCTCCGCGACCGGCTGGCTTTCGCCTTCGGGATGTTCACCGCCGGATTCTTCCTGTTGTTCTTCGGCTATGTCGAGAACTACTCGCTGTTCGTCCTCGCGGTGGCGGCCTTCATCTATGTCGGTCTGCTCGCTACCGGGGCGAAGATCTCCCGATGGTATATCCTCATTCCGCTGGCGGCCGCGATTACATTCCATGTGCTCGGCGTGACGCTTGTGCCGCCCGCGATATTCCTTCTGCTCTCCGGCACGAGGTTCGGTCGGAGAGTGGCCCGGGCCCGACCCGCAACGTGGCTTGCTCTCGTGTTCATAACCGTGACCGTCGGGTCGGCGGCTCTCTACTACCTGATGCAGGCCGACATCTTCATTCAACTGGCCGTTCTCCCGCCGTTTGCCAACCGCTTCACGGTGGACAACTACACGCTGTTTTCGATCCATCACCTGCTCGATTTTGCCAACCTCGTCTTCCTGCTCCTGCCCGGTTTCCTCGTTATTGCCACGAGTGTTCTGCCGTTCCGAAGGGACGAATACGACGACCGCTCCGGCGTCGTCTTCCTCGCCATCGCGTCGCTCTCAACGCTCGGCGCCGTCTTTCTTTTCGATCCCAAGCTGGGCATGACTCGCGATTGGGATCTTTTCGCCTTCGCCGGGGTGGCCCCGGCGGCGCTCGGGTACTTCCTGCTCCTGCGACGTAATCCCGGCGGCGTTCCGGTTCGGCCGGCGGCCTGGCTGGCGATCGGACTCGGTGCCATCGTGCTGGCCGCGCGCGTCGGCATTGTTGACGATCCGCCGCGCGCAATAGCCTATTTCGAGGATATTATTACCCGTGATCATGGCCGCAACCGCACCTCCCAGCGCGTGCTCTACGACTACTATATCGCCCAGGATGATTCCCTTCGGGCCGAAGCTGCCAAGGACAGGTGGTCGGCTCAGTATCCCATTCGCATGTCCTACGACAGCGCCTATCAGTACTTCAACGCCGGCCGGTGCGACCTGGCGATGCCGATTCTCCACCGCGTTCTGAAAGACTATCCAAACTACACCGGAGCGTGGGCGACCGCCTGCGCCTGCTACACCAACCGCCAGGACTACGATTCGGCCCTCTTCTACTGCCGGGTCGCACGCGGGATGAACCCGTATGACGCCTCGATCCTGAACAACCTCGGCCTCGTCTATTTCTACACCGATCGTAAGGGCGATGGCCTGCGGCTGATGGAGCAGGCCTACAAACTCGGCGGGGCACATCTGCAGGTTACGTTCAATCTGGCCCACATGCGGTACGACTCCGGCGACAAGGCCGGATACGAGCGGCTGCTCCGCGAAGCGGCCACGCTGCCCGGCTCGCCGCCGCGAATGGCACTGGAGTTGACCAAGTACCTGATGGTGACCAACCATCCCAAGGAAGCCGCCGTGGCCCTGAAACTGGCCGTAGAGCACGGCCTCGAAGCGGAGAAGGTGCGCGCTTTGATAGATCAGGTGCCGCAGTTCGCGCCGTACGTCCGGGAATACCCGCAGATTGATTCGATGCTGACCGACTCCGCCTCATCCCCTTGATTGAAGCAGGTCAAAACCCCTGTAATCCTAACGCCGAGTCGAGCCGGTCAAAACCGCTGAATACGCCGGCCGACCGGCAGATGTCCACATCTGACGGACAACCCCTCCCTCCGAAAGGGGAGAGGCGGGGAGACCGATCTATCATTGACAAAACCCCTCCAATTCAATATCTTAGTTCGCTCCGCGGCCTACCCCGG
>CAYPYM010000557.1:0-2746 GCA_964414435.1 uncultured Ignavibacteriales bacterium
AGCGCTCCGGAGTGCCGTGTGTCAGCCAGGAGTTCATCAACGATCTGCTGGTCTCGCTGGCCGCCGCCGGCAAACGGGTGGTCCGGCTCAAAGGAAGCGATCCGCTCATTTTCGGACGCGGCGCCGAGGAAGCCAAGTGGCTTCGCAAGCACGAGATTCCGTTTGAGATCGTCCCCGGCGTGACCTCCGGCCTGGCCGCCTCGGCCTACTCCGGCATTCCGTGCACCGACCGCGAACGGGCCTCGACCGTGATTCTCGTCACCGGCCACAAAGCGAAAGAGAAGGATCATTCCAGCGTCGACTGGAGTTGGGTGGCGAAGGCGCGCGAGGCGACCATCATCGTTTACATGGGTGTGCGCGAGATGCCGAAAATCACCGCGAAACTCATCGACGGCGGCATGGACCCGAAGATGCCGGCGGCGGTGATCGAACGCTGCACCTTCCCGACCCAGCGCGTTTTCTCCGCGCCGCTTGACGACTTGGCCCGGACTGTCGAGGAAAACGACGTGCGCACTCCGGCGATCTTCATCATCGGTCGCGTGGTCGAACTGCGCGAGTGGCTGCACTGGTTCAACGAACACCCGCTCATGGGCATCCGCATCATGGTCACCCGCCCGGCCGATCAGGCGGCGCCGATCTGGAGCCGGCTCCGTGAACTGGGCGCCGAGGTTATGACCTACCCGACGATCGCCACCGACGAGCACTATGATTCCGAGGCGTGGGAGCGGTTCAAGGCGGCTGACACCGACGAGGGCTGGTTGATCTTCACCAGCGAAAACGGCGTGCGGTACTTCTTCGAGCAGCTCTCCGCCAACGACCTCGATATCCGCGCGCTCGCCCGCTACAAAATCGCCGTTGTCGGCGGCGGGACCGAACGGTACCTCAAGCAGTATAACTTGCATGCCGACTTCGTTCCGACCAAAGCGACCGGCAAGGACCTGGCCGAGCAGCTCACCGCGAGCGAATCGCTGGCCGGGAAGACCGTTATACGGGTTCGCGGCAATCTCAGCTACGACTTTGTCGATAATGCGGTCGTGGAGAAGGGAGCGAATTTGATTCCGATGACGGTCTATCGGACATCCCACCCGGTCTGGCCCGACGGCATGAAACAGAAACTGGCCGCCAACCCGCCGCACGTGGTGCTGTTCACCAGCGGCTCGAGTGTCGACGGCCTCTTTGAGAACCTGACGGGGGAGGAGATAGATGAACTGATCAGCCCGGCGATGATCGTGTCGATCGGCCCGACCACCTCGGATGTCGTCCGCGACCGCGGACTCGGTGTCGATATGGAGGCGGCCAAACACACCATCCCCGACATGATCGACGAGCTGGTAGCATACCTGGAGAAGAATCCCCCTCGGAGGAAGATATGAGTTTTCCCGTAAATCGCCCGCGCCGGCTTCGCCGGACCCCGTACCTGCGGGATCTGGTCCGCGAGACCGAGCTGTCGCCGTCGGATTTCATTTATCCGATTTTCGTCAGCGATATCGTCGATCGCGCCGAGCCGATCTCGACCATGCCGGGCATCTTCAATTTCCCGGTCGGCGAGGCGGCCGGTGAAGCGAAGCGGGCGTTTGACCTCGGTATCCCGGCAATCATTCTCTTCGGAACGCCCGACCACAAGGACGCCACCGGTTCGTCATCGCTCGCCTCGGACGGCGTGGTGCAGAAAGCAATTGCCGAGATCAAAAGCCGCGTGCCGGATCTGCTGGTCATCACCGATGTCTGCCTCTGCGAGTACACCGATCACGGCCACTGCGGCGTGATCGCGAACAAGACGGTCGACAACGACAAAACGATCGACCTCCTCGCCCGTCAGGCCGTCAGCCATGTCAGGGCCGGCGCCGATATGGTCGCGCCGAGCGACATGATGGACGGCCGGGTGGGAGCGATTCGGAAAGGTCTCGACAGCGAAGGCTTCGATCAGATCCCGATTATGGCCTACTCGGCCAAGTACGCGTCGGCCTTCTATGGTCCCTTCCGGGAAGCCGCCGGTTCCGCGCCGCAGTTCGGCGACCGGCGGAGCTATCAGATGGATCCAGCCAATGGGCGCGAGGCGATGAAGGAAATCGCGCTCGATATCGATGAGGGCGCCGATATCGTCATGGTCAAGCCGGCCCTGGCCTATCTCGACATCATCAGCCGCGCGCGCGCGATGACCGACCTGCCGCTGGCGGCGTACAATGTCAGCGGGGAGTACAGCATGGTGAAGCTGGCGGCCGAGAAGGGCATCGCCGATGAGAAGCAACTCGCGCTCGAGGTGCTGACCTCGATCAAGCGAGCCGGAGCCGATATTATCCTGACCTATCACGCTCCCGACGCCGCCCGTTGGCTCCACGCCTAACCCCCGGCGGAGGATTCGCGCTTCGCGAATCGTATCCGATAAGACGACACAAAAAAACGGGCCGCATCAGCGGCCCGTTTTGTATCTGGTCGGTCCGACCGGGGATCAGTTCTCGGTCAGGATGTGATCGTCGTACTCGACCTCGAAGCGGAGTTTGTGCTTCGCTTCTTCCTGGGCCAGTCCCTGCAGCAGATCGCGGACGCCCGCGTCGCCGGTGGCCGAGGCCAGTTCGGTGTACAGCTTGAACGCCGCTTTTTCGGCTTTCATGGCGATGATCAGCGCTTCCTGGTAGCTCAGGTCGGGCTTCAGCTCGATATCAACGAGGTGGTCGCCGATCTTGAGGTCGAGAATCTGCTTCTCGCTCGAGAGCAGCTTGTCGCCGGCCTTGACCGCCTGCAGCTT
>CAYPYM010000558.1:0-2736 GCA_964414435.1 uncultured Ignavibacteriales bacterium
ACGGTTGGTCGTCCTGAAGAACGGAAGGTACGACAACGTGCCGGTGGATGTCGTCACGAGCACAAAGAAGCTGGTGAATATCGACAAGCGCTACAACAAGGAGCGGCTCCGCCCGCTCTACAAGAGTTTCGAGATGCAGCCGCTGTTCATCATGACCAGCGACTGACGCGTCTGTCCGAGAGAGTACAAAAAGCCCGGCGGACCATGGGGTCGGCCGGGCTTTCATATGTGGGGCGGGCGGCGCCTCACTGGTCGTCGCTGAATATCACCGCCCGAAACTTCTGTACTACCGCATCCTTGTCTTTGTAATCTTCCGGTTGAAGTCCGGCCTTGATACAAGTCCGACGGAGAAACTCCTCCGGGTTCCAGTTCTGTTCGACCGCCACCTGCGGCAGCAGCACGCCCTCCTTGCCGTTCAGTTTCACGATGAGCCCGTCGCGCCCGATCCGGATGTCGTCCATGGATTTTACATCCTCAGGCGGTGTGAGAACGTCGATCTGGATCGTGATGCCGTGGGCGTATTCTTTCAGGGAGAGCGGCGTGAAGCGCAAATCGGCCACCGCCGCCTGAAGAGCGCAGCCTGACACCGTTTTGTAGAGCGGGTCCACGGCCGTCGTGCGACCGATACACCCGCGCAGTTTGCCGTGCTGCCGGATCGTCACGAAGGCCGCGCCCGGTTCGGCCAGTTTGCCCTTCATATCGTATACCTTCGTGTCACCGTTGATCAGGTAACTCTCGATCGACTCGCGGGCGATTTTGAGCAGTTCCCGCTTATCCTCCGGGGTGAGATCATGCTTGCTGTCCGACGATTCGGTTGCTGCGTCGGCGGCGGTCTCCGGTTCATCCGAGTCCTGTCGCGCGCGGTACATGACGGCGGCTACGTATCCGACCACCGCACTGTCGCTTCCGGTGACGTCACCCGAGTCGCCGTGGGCCAGAATCTTGATTCGATTGGCGCCAAGCTTCAGGGCAGCTTTCATCACCGCGACCGCGGCACTCCCGCCGCACATCTCGGTGCGGCCGCTCTTGAGGGCGTCCGCGAGCCGATCCGGGTCGAGACTCCGCAGGCATTCCATTCCGACCGAATCGAGTACCCGCCCGCTGTCGGCCGAGCGGTAGTGCTGCCAGTCGGTGGAAGCGATCAGGATCGCGTCGTTGTCCCGGCTGACATCGGCGATGGCCGCCGCGACTTCATCGATATTCTCGCCGCTGAGCCGCCCGAATGAAAGCGGGACGATAAACGGGTCCTCCGACACGATCTGGAGAAACGGCAGCTGTACTTCGATAGAGTGCTCCTCGGCGTGCGCCTTTTTGTCCACGACAAAGAGCGGCGAACGATCGAGCAGGTCTTCGCACAGGCGGGAGTCAGACGGCACCAGGCCGAACGGTGTCTTCCATGAGATGTCCGGGCCGTATACCGAGACGCCGTCGAAGGCGTACTTGTGCGACGGACCGCAGATGATGAAGCGGTTCACATCGACATCCTCGAGCAGGGTATAGGCGTGCGAGGCGATCCGGCCGGAGTAGGCCAGTCCGGCGTGGGGGACGAAGAGCGCGATGATGTCGCCGTCGATCGCGTCCTCGTCGGCTCGCTTGAGATAGTCCTCGATTTTGAACGACAGCTCAAGGCTGTCGGCCGGGTAGAACCCGCCGGCGGCGGACGGCTTGCGGATTTCGGCGTGACCGGCGTCGGCCAGGAACGGCCCCAGCAGCACCAGGCCGGCCACAAGATATCGGAGGCAGCGGTACATACGTATCATCGTACACTCGATCAGTGATTTAGTTGTCGGTTTCTCGTCATCCGGCCCGTGCCGGAACCATCGATAAATCTCGGCGATACCGAGGCGCCAGTCAAGGGGAGCTTTTGCGCGCTTCAGTCGGGTTCTTGACAGACTGCTTCAATCCGGCTATTATACACGGTGACAGGGTCTCCGGGCGCGACGCGGCGGGGACGTGCTTAACAGGACTATCACCGACAGAACACCCGTCAGGCGCCGTCGGGAGCTCTCCGGGTTACGCAGGGGCGAAGTGAACGATAATCAAATCCAGCTTCTCGTGGTCGACGACGATCCGTTGGTGCGCGAATCGCTTGTCGAGCTCTTTTCCGACGACTATACGGTACTCGCGGCCGGTTCCGGCGACGAAGCAATCGCTGCGGTTCGCGGACAACCCGACCTTGCCGTGATTATCATGGACATCAAAATGGCCGGTATGGACGGGATCGCGGCGATGCGGGAGATTCGGACCTTTGCCCCGGACATCCCCGTCATTCTGCACACCGGCTACCCGGGCGATTATGATGAGGACGAAATCGACCGCCGGGAGAAGCCGTTCGACTACGTGCAGAAGGGCGATGCGGTCTCGCGCCTGATGCGCTCGGTGCGCAACGCGGTCGAGAAGTACCGCCTCCGCCGGGACAGCCGGCAGCTGACTGACTACGCCGAGCATGCCTTCCGGCTGGTCGGACGCTCGCGGCCGATGCGCGACGTGTACGAGTTGATCATAAAGATGGCCGGGAGCGACAACAAGGTCATGATCCTCGGCGAAAGCGGCACCGGCAAGGAGCTGGTGGCGCGGGCGATTCACGCCACCGGCGCTCGGCGCGATCAGCGCCTCGCTATCCTGAATTGCAATCACAAGTCGTTCGAGCTGGTTGAATCGGAGCTGTTCGGGCACGAGCGGGGGGCGTTCACCGGCGCGACCCGCTCGCGCGAGGGGCTCTTCGGCGTGGCCGAC
>CAYPYM010000559.1:0-2726 GCA_964414435.1 uncultured Ignavibacteriales bacterium
TGTCGCAGGTCGCCCACAAGATGAGACTGATCGAGGGAGAAACGTCGCTCCGGGGCAAACTCCTTCGCCCTCTCTCGGCGAAGCTCCTTCCCCCGACCGAACCGGAACTTTCGGGGATGATCGACCGGGAATCGCTGGAGGCGATCCAGGGACGCTCGCGCAAACGTCAGCTCGAGCTGGCCGAACAGTTCGGCCTCGAGGACTACCCGACCCCTGCGTCGGGTTGCCTTCTGACCGATATCGGCTACTCCAACCGCCTTCGCGATCTCATGGCGCACACCGAGCGGCTGACCTTCGAGGACCTGAACCTGCTCAAAGTGGGACGGCATTTCCGCATCGATCCCGGCGCCAAGCTCATTGTCGGCCGCAACGAGGCCGACAACGATCAACTGGTCGGCTACAAGCGACCCCACCATCTTCACCTCGAGGCACTGGGTGACGGGATCGGCTCGCCGGTGGCGTTGCTCGATGGCGTCAACCAGTCGGATGATGTCGTGACCCGGGCAGCCTCAATCACGGCCCGCTATACCTCGGCTCGAACCGCCGAAGAGGTCGAGATCACGATCTTCGGCGGCGATTCGGAGCGGAAACTGAGGGTGTCACCGGCCCGGGATGAGGATTTGAAGGGGATGCTGCTGAAGTAGGCGGCGGCCACTTACCGGCGGGGTCAGTCCGTTTTCAAGCAAAAGAAAAAGGCCTCAACTATGTCGAGGCCTCTCTCTCCTCACCAATCGGGAAAGCTATAAGCAGTCTAACCGCCAAGAAATACTGCTAACACTTCCGTGTAATGGGACAGGTTGCGGGTCTGTCTCATTACGTTTGCTACCCGATGTCTTAGTTATATACAAAATGCATGCCAATCGGCTCACCGCGCCGCATATCCGCTATGGCACACTGACTTACGTGATTAGCCGGTAGATGGAAAGCCGCCCCGATCCTCGCAAACGCAGGATCTGTGGCATCGACGGCGCAGGATTTGGCGGGGGTGCAGATGGTGTGTGAAAGTGCTGGACAAAAGAAGGCCCTCTCCTTCGTCGGGGAGAGGGCCCGTCATTAACAATTCGCTTGCTTCAACACAATTACACGGGTCGGTCTTACTTCAACAGCATCATCTTCTTGGTCTGATTGAAGCTGTCGGCGTTGATCCGGTAGAAGTACACACCGCTGGAGACATTCGAGGCGTCCCACTCGATCGAGTGGCTGCCGGCTTCCATATCGCGGTTGATCAGGGTCGTGACTTCCTGACCCAGAACGTTGTACACCGTCAGTTCAACGTGACTCGACTTCGGCAGATCGAAGGAGATCTCCGTGGTCGGGTTGAACGGGTTCGGGTAGTTCTGGTCGAGCGCGAAAGTGCTCGGCAGATTCCCGCCGGCGACGGTCGACATCGAGACCGTTGTCGGGGTGAATTCCGGCGTCTCGGTATACTGACCCAGCACACCGTTGTCGTTGGTGTGGTACACGAACATCAGCGAGTGACCGGGTTTCTCCATCACGCTGGCTTCGAGCTGTATGTCCTTCACCGACGGATCGTCGACCTGGAAGACCAGATTGGCCACCGGACCGGTGCCGGCCGCGAGATCGGGCTTCGAAGTCGCCGACATCTGCGGGAGCAGACCGATAACGACCGTGTGGTCCTGGTTGTTGATATTGGCAATCTTGAGATCGAAGTACGACGTACGAACGTTCTCAAAATTGACCTCCTTCAGCGTGACACCTTCGGAGAACTTCAGCGGAATGTCCATCGCGGTAAGATTCGCGTCGTTGGTCACCACCAGGGGGACAACGATTTCGTTCGCGTTGGTCTCACTCGCGACCGCCTTTCCGGCGGCGAATTTACTCGCGGACGCCGCGAAGATCAACGAAGGGGCCAGAAGGACCGCTACGAGGACCGTCAGCGTGCTCATGCGTTTTCTCAAGGTTTCACCTCCTCGGGGCTGAAAAATGTGACTTTGTGCGACCGAGATGCAAACTCTTACTCCCTTAAGCCATCCGGCCACGTTCGCAATCCGTAACACGAAAACAGTTAACGTCGGATTAATATCGAGTTAATGTTTCTACACTAGCTCTTTTGTGGTGTGCAATCGGCGGTTTTTCTGTGGGGAATCTACTTAGAAGGTAAGGCCTCTCGGCGGACAAGTCAAGGCCATTTCAATCCCCGGCTCTCGTCTCGTGTTGCTTCGCCCTGCGGTCGGGCCTAATCCGGCCCATTACCAAATGCGTCCTGCTCTTGATACACCAATATGGGCAAACCGGTTCCGTTTCTCAATAAAAAAACCGTTTTTACAGTCATTTTTCGCATTCGAGCCGAATGCGACCGATCCCACCGGGCGCAGGAAATGCGACATCGCATACCAGTTCGCATGCCGACCCTGTGACAGGCTTGGACAGGTTTTCCCCGGCAAGAACGCCAGGCGACACCCCCGAATGCGACTAAATGCTTGACTTGAAAACAGCTTAGCCCAAACTTAGGGCCATTGATCACCGCCCAGCTTACCGGAGGAATCGTGAGTAAACCAGCCTCGCCTGCGGAAGAATTCAAACCGGTCATACCGGCCGAAGCGTCGGTCGCCGAAGTCACCTGGAAAGCCCTTATTCTGGGGGCCATCATCTCCGTCCTGTTTGGCGTCGCCAACGCTTATCTCGGCCTCAAATTCGGCATGACCGTCTCGGCCTCGATCCCGGCCGCCGTCATCTCGATGGCCGTCCTGCGGATGCTCTTCAAG
>CAYPYM010000560.1:0-2722 GCA_964414435.1 uncultured Ignavibacteriales bacterium
GATGATGGGCGCGCACGCGCTGGTCGACTGCCAGAGCTGCCACACCGGTCTGCCCCGCGGTGACCTGTCGTTTCCGTCGACTCGGTGTGTCGCCTGCCATCAGCAGCAATATCTCAATGTGACCAACCCCAACCATGTTTCAGCGGGCTTTTCAACCGAGTGCCAGACCTGTCACCAGATGAATCAATGGCGCCCGGCGTTGCTGCCGAATCACGACGCCTTCTTCCCGATCTACTCGGGCAACCACAACAAGGTGTGGGACGATTGCGCCACCTGCCACACCGACGCCAACGATTATCAGGTTTTCACCTGCCTCTCGTGCCACGAGCACAATCGGCCCGATATGGACGCGGGTCACAACGGCATCCCCGGTTACGCCTACAATTCGCCCGACTGCTATATCTGCCATCCGACCGGCGAGGCCGGCGACTTCGCCGATCACGACGCCCAGTTCTTCCCGATCTTCTCCGGCCGTCACCAGGGCACGTGGGAAAACTGCTCGACCTGTCACACCTCGCCGACCGATCGCAAGGTGTTCGACTGTCTCGGCTGCCACGATCACGACCAGGCGCCGACCGACGCCGCCCATGAGGGCATCCCGAACTACGCCTACAACAGCGCCGCCTGTTACGACTGCCACCCGAGCGGCGAGGCGGGCGACTTCACGGCCCACGACGCGACGTATTTCCCGATCTACTCCGGCAGCCATCAGGGGAGCTGGACCGACTGTGCCACCTGCCATGCCGTACCGGGCGATCGAGCCCAGTTCAGTTGCGTGGTATGCCATCAGCACGATCAGACCACCATGGACAACGCGCATACCGGCATTTCCGACTACGCCTGGAACAGCGCCGACTGCTACTCCTGTCACCCGACCGGGCAGGCGGGAGATTTCCTCGCGCATGACGCTGCTTACTTCCCGATTTACTCCGGTACCCACGCCAACCGCTGGGACAACTGCTCGACCTGTCACACATCTCCGACCGATCGCAGTGTTTTTTCATGTATCGAGTGTCACGCACACGATCAATCATCGATGGACGGCCATCATTCCGGCATCGGCGGCTATTCCTACGAGAGCACAGCCTGCTACGATTGCCATCCCCGGGGCAACAGCTAGGCGGAGGTTAGATGATGAAGATACGATACAGCTTGATTCTCGTCGCGACCCTGTCGCTCCTGGCCGCGCTGGCAGCGCCCGCCCGGTCCCGGAGTGGGGCCGAGGTTACCGTCACGTACATTTCCTCGGAGGCGGTCTATATCAACGCCGGCGCCGGCTCGGGCCTTGCGCTGGGTGATACCCTGACTGTCACACGGGGTACGGGGAAACAGACGGTAGCACGAATCGTGATCACGAGTATCGCCGGGAGTTCGGCCGCGTGTGCCGTGGTCGAGCAGCACCAGCCGCTCGCCGTGGGTGATATCGTCGCGATGCCGCAGCTGAGCGCCGGAGAACCCGCGGAAACGGAGGAGACGCCGGCTCCCACGACACCTCCGTCGTCACCGGCGCGGAAAGCGGCGCGCTCGAGCGTTAGCCGCACCCGCGGCGATTTGACAATCCAGAATTTCTCGCATCATGACATGACCGGCAACGGTCTTTCGTGGACCCAGCCCGGGGTCCGCACGCGCTTGGTCGTGGAGAATATCGGCGGATCCGGCACGACCTTTCAGCTGCGTCATTCGAGCCGGCTCTACCACCGTTCGGAGGCGCTCTACGCCGGGCAGGAAGTCAACGAATGGACCCACCAGGTGTATGAGTTGTCGCTGGTGCATGAGAACGACGGTGCGATCACCGAGTGGGGGGTGGGGCGTATTATCGTGCCGTATGTGCGGGGAGTCGGCTTTGTCGATGGCGGCTATGTCGCGTACGAGTTCCATCCCAGCTACCGGATCGGGGTCGCGGCCGGGGTGGCGCCGGATTATCAGACCTCTTCGGTGGAACTCGGTCGGCGAAAGATGGGGGCGTTTGTCGCCTACGAAACCGGATCCTATCTGAGCAAGCGGCTCGCGCTGTCGGCGGCCATCTCGACCGAATACGACCACGCGACGGTGAGCCGCGACTTCCTGTATCTGCAGGGCACGTTCAACCAGTACCGGCGGCTTTCGGTTTATCAATCAGTCGAGATCGATCTCAACCGAGGCTGGCGGTACGCCGAGGTCGGCAACCGGTTTACGTTCACGAACTACTACGGCCGCGCGACCGTCGATCTCGCCGACAATGCCACGGTTGATTTCTCCTATGACTCGCGCAAGAACATCCGCTATTTCGAAAACCGACTCACCCCCGACAGCCTCTTCGATAACGCCACCCGCCAGGGCGTACGCGGCGGCATCCGCCTGCGGTTCTTTGACCGCATGACCCTCCGCCTCAGCGGCGGCATACGGTTCCGCGAAGGTGTCGCGGCCGACGCCAGAACGGCCACCGGCTCGCTTTACCTGTCGCGTTTCCCGTTCGCCCGGCACTCGCTGATGCTCCAGATGGCGGTCGTGAAGACGCAGTTCACCACCGGTTACCGGCCGATCGTGAGCTACCGCTTCCCGCTCTCCCGACGGCTGCTGATCGATCTCAGCGGCGCCGGTTACATCTACAAGACCGGCAGCAGTTCGGTCGGCAACTACTACTCCGACCTCGGCACCTCGTACAGCTTCGGCGGGCGCTACTATCTCTCGGGACGATACCGGCAGTATTTCAACGAGTCGCTCCAGACGACCGAGATCTTTA
>CAYPYM010000561.1:0-2709 GCA_964414435.1 uncultured Ignavibacteriales bacterium
CGGCCCGTTCACGAATGAGATCCTGCTGTCGAAGGCGCTCAAAGGGCGCCGCGACCGGATCACCCTGGCGACCAAGTTCGGTGTTATGCGCGGCGAGGACGGCAGCTGGCAGGGCGTTAAGGGGACCGCGGATTACGTCAGGACCTGTTGTGATGCCTCGCTGAAGCGGCTCGGGACAGATTATATCGATCTTTACTATCAACATCGGGTGGACCCCCAGACACCGATCGAGGAGACCGTCGGGGCTATGGCTGAGCTCGTGAAGGCGGGGAAGGTGCGTTATATCGGCCTGTCCGAGGCCGCCTCGGAAATCATCGCCCGCGCCCACGCGGTGCATCCTGTCAGTGCCCTCCAGACCGAGTATTCCCTGTGGACGCGGGAGGTTGAGGCCGACATCCTGCCGACCGTTCGACGCCTTAACATCGGGTTTGTGGCCTACAGTCCCCTTGGCCGGGGTTTCTTGTCCGGGACGATCCGGTCGCGGAGCGATCTGGAACCGGAGGACTGGCGGCTGAAGAACCCGCGATTCACCGAGGAAGCAATCGCGCGGAACAGCCGGCTGGCTGATGTTGTCGCCGAAATCGCGAAGGAGATTGAAGCCACGCCGGCCCAGATCGCACTGGCCTGGGTGCTGTCACGTGACGTCCCTCTCGCCACGATACCGGGGACGCGCAAAATCAAACGTCTCGAGGAAAACTGGGCGTCACAGAACCTGACGTTGCGACCGGAGCACCTGAACCGCCTCGACTCCCTCATTAATGAGGGGGTAGAGGGCAATCGGTACTAATCGCGTGCGGGAGAGCCACCGGAGCGTATGAGCGAGTTCCAGTAATAGAAGGAGAACACTCATGGAGCAGAATTTAGCCGCCAAGATCATGCAAGAGGGTCATGTCTGATCCGAATCCGTCCTCCTGGCCGTGTGCCGGGACTACGAAATCGAGAACGACCTGATTCCCCGGATCGCTACCTGCTTCGGCGGCGGTATGGGCAACACCGGCAGCGTGTGCGGAGCGGTCGTCGGCGCGATGATGGCTCTCGGCATTGTTCGAAAGCGAAGTACCAGTCTCGAGGAGTGGCTGGAGACAGCCCAGGTTGCCAAAGAATTTCGCCGACGGTTTGAGGATGAAATGCAAACCATCAGCTGCCGCGAACTAACCGGCCTCGATTTCAGTACCGCGGAAGGACGAGAGGAACTCATGAACTCCGACATCGCCATGACCGTCTGTTTTCCGGCGGTTGCCCACGCCTATCGGATCGTTTCGGACCTGCTGAAGGAGAACTCCTGATCGTCCCGGAGCATCCATAGATGACCAGGTCAGAATCAGCGCCGGAGTCTGTACTGTTCAATCGTTATCTCGGCCTGCTCGGTGTCGAGGTGAAACGTCCGACCTACGCAGCCCTGAAGGAGCTGGTCACCGCCCACATGCTGCGGATACCTTTTGAGAACGTCTCCAAGCTGTACTACCTGAAACGTTACGGTCTCCGCGACATTCCCGATTTCGCACGTTACCTGTCCGGAATAAGTGATTACAGCTTTGGCGGGACCTGCTACTCCAACAATAACTATCTCAATCGGCTGCTCCGGCATCTCGGCTTCGAGGCGATGCTGTGCGGGGCCGACATGGAGAACCCTGACGTGCATCTCGTCAATATCGTCGCGGTCGAAGGACGGGAGTTTCTCGTGGACACCGGGTATGCAGCGCCGTTTCTGAAGCCGATGCCTCGAGATTTGACGGTCGACTACGAGACGCGACTCGGACGGGACTGCTACGTTCTGCGCCCGAGGGACTCGGAAGGCCGGTCACGAATGGACCTTTTCCGCGACGGTGAACTTATCCATGGATACACGGCCAAACCGATACCGAGGGAGATCGACAACTTTTCGCAATCTATCCGGAGTTCCTTCCGTCCGGACTCAACCTTCATGAATTCGTTGCTCCTCGTCCGATTCTCTGAGGGGAGGTCGCTGGCCGTCTACAATCTCTCCATAATCGAGTCAGCCGGCGGTGAATACGCCATCCGGCGGCTGGCGGATCGCAATGAACTTCCCGCGGTGATTGAAAAGTACTTCGGCATCCCGGCCGAGATCGTCGCCGAGGCGGTGTCCATGCTCGGCGATCTGGGCAGTGCCCGGAGCTAATTGCCGTTCCGACATGGTCGGATGTTGACTCCCCTACACGTTCGAATCCGAGCGATAATGATGCCAGGCCCAGCCGAAGAGCGTCAGGACCAGGAACGGGTATGCAAAAAAGGGCAGCGGTCTGGACAGGGGAGTGAGTCCTGCGCCGCCGTAGGTCTGAAGCGCCGTCACCGCAAGCAGAATTGACGCGATACCGCCCGTGATTCTCACGAAGACCGGCATTAATGACGAGGCACTTATCACTGCCAGGGCGGCGGCCCAGAGTCCGGCGCCGGCTGCAAACGTCGGAGAACTCGCCGACAGCTCCATGGCCGAGCCGGAAACCACCAGCGTCTGACCGGCGACAAAGACGAGAAAACCGGCCGCCAGTTGCTCGTGACCGCGCTTGATATGGTGCACCGCGAGAAGGGCCGTGCCAAGAACAAGGAACGTGCCGTCCAGCCCCCAGGCGATGCCACGTACGGTCGCCGGGATGAACGAACCCACCAGACCCAGGATACCGCCGACTACAAGGCAGACAGCCGCCAGAATACCCAATCCATTCTTTCTCATACGCTTGATCCCTTCAT
>CAYPYM010000562.1:0-2707 GCA_964414435.1 uncultured Ignavibacteriales bacterium
AAGTTAAGGAGAAAAATTGGTAACCTTGTAAAATATTTACAAGAATGATAAGATAAATATATATTAAATATTTTATTACGTTATAAAAGTAAGTGAAATTCTTAAAATAATTATGAAAGGGAAAAGAATTAAAAACCAAATTTTAAATATTGTATTTATTGGGTTGTTGTATGTTATCGTATACTTTTTAAAAATAAAGAATTATGATAATGAAATAATAAGTGAACTTTTGGAATATGGATAATAAATATAAAGTCCTTATCCTCGGCCAAATACCTCCTCCTTATCATGGCCAGTCCCTAATGATTAAAGCCCTTCTAGATTCAAAAATGAATTATATTGAAAAATATTTCGTACGCATGAATTATTCTAGTTCTATAGCTGATGTCGGAAAATTTGAGATTAATAAATTAATAATTTTAATAAAGGTTATTCTAAGTTCTATCTGGAAGATACTGTACTATAAAATTGATTTAGTATACTATCCGCCTGCAGGGGCCAATCATAAAGTTGCAGTTATCCGAGATATGATTACTTTAATATTTATTCGCAGATTTTGTAAAAAAATTGTCTTCCATTTTCACGCAAAAGGATTAGATGCTATTATATCTAAATTCAACAAATTTTTTCAGAAAGTTATATATTATGCCTACAATAAACCGACTGCGAACATTTACCTATCGGAAGAGAACAAAAAAAGCCTCAGTTTTACAGAACCAGATTATGAGTTTATTATACCATATGGCATTGAAGATTACTATCCCAGATATAAAGATATAATCAAATCAAATAAAAAGGCTACTATTTTGTACGTTGGGAATTTAATAGAATCTAAAGGTATTTTTATACTACTGGCAGCATTGGAATACCTTAAAAAGGAGCAATTAAAATTTAAATTACAAATTATCGGTGGTATAGGGAATGAAAAAGTAAAGCAAAAAATATATGAACATCCAGAATTTAACTCTAATGAGGTAGAATATTTGGGAGTTATTACTGGTGATGAGAAGTGGAAAATTTATGCTAGCGCTGATATTTTTTGCTTTCCGACATATTATCAGTCAGAGAACTTTCCTGTAGTAATTCTAGAGGCGATGCAATTTGCCTTACCAGTTGTTAGTACATTTTGGTGTAGTATACCATCAATGGTCGTGGATAATAATTCTGGATTCCTTGTTCCTCCGGAGGACCCCGTAAGTTTAGCTGAGAAGCTTTCAATTCTAATTGCTAAGAAAGGATTGAGAAATTCTATGGGGCTAAATGGTAGAGAATTATTTTTAAAAAAGTATTCTAATGAGTGTTATAGAGATAATTTTGAAGATATGTTCTTAACAGTAGCTAAATTAAATTAAAAATATTTGATACAATTTAGAAATACTGGTTATAAAATTATTCCATTTAGGATTAAAGTATAGGATAGATTGCCTGTTGAGGTATGTAAAAGGATGTTTCTCGTAATAATCTGTTAGTCAGTGCTACAGGAGCAGATAGAATAATAGTAGCTAATAAAAACAGAAATATTAAGCAAATATTAAGTAATTTTTATATGAACTTACCTGATGGCATAACAGGTGTAATTGTCGGCAGAATAAAGGGAGCCAATAAAATAAAACCTTGCTATGGCGCAGATTTATTTAAAGAGACTTTAACCGCAACTTCAAATACAAACATAAAACATTTCCTATGTTGTGGAAAAGAAGGGATGGTGGCTGAGCTTAAAAGAATTTGTGAGGATGAATATGAGAATAAAAATATTATGGGGACTTATTCCCTTCTTTAGCGCTAAATGACTGATACAGAGCTAAAGAATTAGCTGATAGTATCAGTTTATTAAATGCAAATATTGTTTGGATTAAGTATACCAGAACAAGAAATATTTGGTTATAGACTTTCTAAGTTCCCAAACGTTTATTTTTTAATCACAGTAGGAGCAGCATTTGATTTTCATACGGGCAAAGTAAAGCAGGCTCCAGGGTGGATTCAAAAAATAAGTATTGAATGGCTTTTTAGATTATTAATGGGACCCAAACGTTTTTGGAAAAGTTATTTTGAAATTCTATAAGAGAAGTGTCTATTAAAAAAAAGAAAGTTAATACCAGCTGCCTTAAAATCATTTTCTCGAACAATCACCTTTTAATTTTGTTTTTAGGTCCCCTTTATTAAAATGCAAATTAAAACAATGACCTTCGTAGATAGAATAAAAATCCTTAGCACTTATGTATCAATCATTAGTAGTTTTAAGGCAGGATATGATAATCTACAATTTGCAATTTCATTGCCGCCTTCATACATAACAGTCAACAATGTTCATACAGTCGTTGAGGGGGTATTAAACAAAAAATATCAGGAAGTAATTAATAATTCTATTATAGCTTTTCCTGATGGAAAACCTTTATCAGTTGTTGCAAAAATGAAGGGTGTAAAGAATATTTCAAGAATTTTTGGACCTACTTTCTTGGAGAAAACTCTGGAATGGGGACAAAAAGACGGAATAAAACACTATTTCTTCGGATCATCCGAAGAAATCCTGCATACCATGAAAAAAGAAATAAATAGGAGATTCCCTTATGCAAAAATTGCAGGTTCTTATTCTCCGCCTTACAGGGAATTTACAGAGAAAGAAAATGAGCTATTTATAAAAGCAATGAATGAAAGCAAAGCGGATGTTTTCTGGATAGGTCTTGGTGCCCCGAAACAGGAAATGTGG
>CAYPYM010000563.1:0-2700 GCA_964414435.1 uncultured Ignavibacteriales bacterium
CTCAGTTCTTCCCGGAGCCCTCTGCCGAAATAGGCGAAAGACTTCCAGCTTTCGATCCGGTCGCCGTATTTCGCCTCGATCAGGCTCAGGTCATGGTGAATCTGCTCGTAGAGCGTATCCGGCGCGGTCAGCTCGTTCGAGAGATAGAGCGCCATATTCTCGGCGCTGTAGTCCGGCCGGGGTGTTTTGCTGAGCGGGTCGGGGATCGGCCCGAGGGATGAATCCATGCAACTCAGCGCGAGTGCGGATAGACAGATAAAGGTCAGGATCGGAATTAGTCTCATGAGAATCTCCCGTTGCCCAGAGTTCATGGCCCACATTTGAAATATAGCCGAATGTGCGTGAAAGACAAGGGGTTTTCCGGCGATGCCGGGACGGGCCGGAACCGGGAGCGGCGGGGTCAGTGGTCGAGATAGACAAGCTTGTCGGTGGTGCGGTTGGAGATGAAATGGTAGTGCAGGTGAAAGACCTCCTGACCGTAGCCGTTGTGGATCCAGACCTTGAAATGATCCTCCAACCCCAGTTTTTCGGCCACCAGCTTCACCTTGCGGTCGAGCATGGCGAGGATCTCGGGCGGGGTCTCGTAGAAGTTGGGGGTAACCTCGCGGGGGATTATCAGCAGGTGGATGCGGTCCTTGGGGCGGTGGTCGGCGATCACGATGCATTCGTCGTCCTCGTGGAAGATTTTCGCCGGCAGTTCGCGGTTCATGATGCGGGTGAAAACGGAGGGCATATAGGTGATCTCCTCGGTTTCGGATTGAAAGGGACGGTCCCGAACAAGATACGGTGCGGGCGGGGGGATGCAACGGGGAAAAGGGGCTGAATTCAACGCATTAAGTAGCGTAACTTCTCTTGTGTAAATTGAGGATTGGTATTAAAGCAAAGGGCATGTCCATGCAAACTTGGCAGTTAGGAGGACACGCCCGATGCGAGAATTGGATTTCTCAGAAGCCAATCTATTCAATCGACTCTGCGGAGTCAATACCATTTGGAGACTGCTGCAGGGAGAAGTCAAGCAGTACGTGAAGGTACGCCTGGAGCGGGCGCTGGTAGTTGAGACAGAGGCCCGAATCGGCTGCGGGCGGTACCAGCGAAGCGATGATCGTCAGGATTATCGGAACGGGAGCTACAGTCGGGATCTGCTGACCAGCTACGGCTGGATCGAGGGTCTGGCGGTGCCGCGATTACGTTACAGCCCGGTCGTATCGGACGTGTTCGATCGGTATGCTCGTCGACAACGGCTGCTGGATCGGGTGCTCTTGGAGGCGTTTCTGCTTGGTCACGCAACGCGGAAGGCACGGCGGTTGTTCGGGACCTTGTTCGGAGAGTCGATCAGTGCGCCGACGGTATCGCGGGTGGTAGAGCACCTGGACGCCGAGATGACGGCGTTTCACTCGCGGTCATTATCAGACCGGTACCGGTATGTCTATCTGGATGGTTTGTGGGTAACGCTGCGTAAGCCGGTAAAGGTACGGAAGGTGATTCTGGTGGCGCTGGGCGTCGGCGAAAGCGGTGAGCGGAATCTGTTGAGTTTCCAGTTGGCGCCGAGCGAGAGCGAGTCATGCTGGTGGGGGTTTATTAGTGACCTGAAGGCTCGGGGTATTCGCTCGCCGCAGCTGGTGATCACGGATGGTGCGGCCGGGTTGATCAAGGCGGTTCAGGCGCTGTATCCGCGGTCGGATCACCAGCGCTGCGGGGTACACAAGGCGTTCGAGGCGGCCAGCCGGGTCGAAGACAACCGGCGTTGCCGTTCATTCCGTCAGGCGGCGGTCAGCGTCTTTGAGGCCCGGACGGTAAGCGAGCTGAGGGCCCGTCTGAAAGCCTTCACGGATCACTGGGCGTCCCGGGAACCGACAGCGGTGCAGTCGTTCCTGCGAGGGTTGGATAGCTGTCTGACCTATCTGAAGTATCCACCGCCGTTGCAGAAGAGGCTGTACAACACGAACCTGATCGAGCGGTACATCGAGGAGATCCGGCGGCGGACTATACCGATGCGCTCGTTCAACAATGCTCAGAGTGCCGAACGAATCATCTATGGCATAATTGCTTATGTGCTGAACCAAAACCCGATGGACATGCCCGATTGCCAATTTACACAAGATGCTTGACAGAACCACGCATTACGGGCTGTTTCATCTTTCTTGCGCAAGCGGCTTTTCTTGTGTAAATTATCAATCCGACAACATGAACCCGGTTTTGACAATTTTGATTCCCATATAGGAGGGATGGTCTATGTCCGGACACTCAAAATGGGCAACCATCAAACGTAAAAAAGGCAAACTGGACGCCGAGCGCGGCAAGATTTTCACCCGCCACATCAAGGAAATCACCATTGCGGCGCGCGAGGGCGGCGGCGATCCGGAAGGCAACCCGCGGCTGCGCACCGCGGTGGCGGCGGCCAAGGCATCGAACATGCCGGCCGACAACATCAAGCGCGCGATCATGAAAGGCACCGGCGAACTGCCCGGGGTCGTGTACGAATCACTCGTTTACGAAGGCTACGGACCGGCCGGCGTGGCGCTCTACATGGAAGTTATGACCGACAACCGCAACCGGACGGTCGGCGAAGTCCGCCACCTGCTCTCCAAATACGGCGGGAATCTCGGTGAAAACGGCTGCGTCGCCTGGATGTTCCACAAGAAGGGCGTGATCACGGTCGATACCGAAGGGGTCGACGAGGACACCCTGATGGAGATCGCC
>CAYPYM010000564.1:0-2693 GCA_964414435.1 uncultured Ignavibacteriales bacterium
CAACATCGACGGTGGCACCTACTCTACGGTGCAGAATGTCAGCGGCATGACCGACACCTACGGTCCGTTCGTTGTACCGCTCGGTGGTGAGGCCATAGGCGCGCATACTCTCGGCATGAGGGTGCGCGACGACGCCGGTAACTACGGTTACACGACCTACGACTTCACGATCGACCGCACTCCGCCGGTCGTGACCTCGGTGACCCTGTCCGACGCTGATGGCTGTGCTCTTGATCCGGAATATACCAACGATCCGACCGTGAACGTGGCGATCGTCGATGACGGTACCGCGACGGAGATGGAGTTTGCGCTTCCGGGTTCGCCGGAAGGCTTCATCCCGTACGCCAACCCGACCACGTACACGCTGCCGTCGACCGACGGCACCTATCAGGTCTATGTGCGTCTGAAAGATGCCTACGGCAACGAAGGCAGCTGGTCCGTGTTTGACTACATCACGCTGGACCAGGTGGCTCCGAATCCGACCGACGCCTGGCTGGCCTCCGACCCGACCCCGTTGTACACCGCGACCGATGCGATCGTGGCCGACGCCAACTGGGATGTTGCGGGCGGTACCGCCGAGTACGCCCTGTCGGAGGATCCGGATGACATGCTGTGTGCCGGTGCCGTGTGGACGGCGGCTCCGCCGAGCCCGCGCCCGATTCCGTTCACGCTGTCCTCGGGTGACGGCTTGAAGACGGTGTACTTCGGATCGCGCGACCTCGCGGGTAACATCGCCTACGTGACCCAGACGATCACGCTCGATCAGACGCCTCCGGAGCTGCTGACGTTCGACGCACCCGCGTGCGTGAACGTGCGGCCGGTTCCGCTGACGCTGACCTGGGACGGCACGGCGTACCCGGATGTGAAGTACCTCAAGATGGGACTCACCTCCGGTTCGTATGTCAAGACGGTGGATGTCAGTGCCGAGGACCCGAATGCGGCAACGGCTGTTTACAGCCAGCTGCCGACGACCAACGGCGACTACACCATCTACGCCATTCTCGAAGACGAGGTCGGTAATCAGAGCACGACCGAATTTTCGGTCGATGTTCACTACGACAACGTCGCGCCCACGGCGGGTGTCATGCGCCTCAACAACAACGACGCGTGGACCAACTCGACCACTGTGGACGTGAAGCTCATGAGCGGCTTCTCGCCCGATATCGTGGAAATCCGCATGACCCAGACTTCGGGCGACTACTCGCTGCCGGAGAACGACTGGATGCCGATCGACACCGCCAACCCGGTGGTCCCGTGGACCTTCGACCCGTATACCGAGAACACCAACAACAACCTGTGGTGCGAGGTTCGCGATTGCGCGGGCAACATGAGCGCCGAGGTTGGCGATGCCATCAAGATCGACCTCACGGCCCCGGTCCTTTCCGACCTGCTGATCAACGGCGGGGCGGCGGTGACCAACGACCCGCTGGTCGATCTTGACTTCACCTGGACCGAGCTGCAGCCGTCGCAGATCGTGATGTCGGAGCAGGCTGACATGAGCAGCCCGACCACGATGGCGTGGGCGGCTCCGCCGCTGACCGATGCGTTCACGCTCACCGGTGGCGACGACATTAAGCCGGTCTACCTGCAGGTGATCGACAAGGCGGGTAACCTCTCCAACATCATCACGGCTCAGATCCTGCTCGATACCCAGGCCCCGACCGGGACCTTCGAGCTGGTGCAGCCGGCTCCGACGATGGCCGCTCCGGGCTATACGAACAGCCTTACGGTCAACGTGGTGAATATCGCGTACGACGCCGACGTGGACCAGATGGCGATAAGCAACAGCGATGGTTCGAACAATACCGGTTGGATCGCGCCCGCGGCGTTCTACAACGGCTGGAACCTGATCGCCGGTCCGGAGGGTACCCGTACCGTCCGACTGGCCCTGAAGGATCTTGCCGGTAACTCGACGATGTGGACGATTACCGCCTCCATCGAGTACGATATCACCGCTCCGGCGGCGCCGACCACCTTCACGGTGACGCCTTCGGGAAGCTGCGATCTCGAGTGGACGGCCGGTCTGGACGATCAGTACTACTTCTTCCGGTACAACCCGTCGTTCGATTATCCGCTGTTCACCGACCCGATTCCGTTCCCGGCCGACACCGAGGGCTTCTTCGGTGCCTACGTCTACGGCACGTCGTACCATTTCGACGGCGACGACTATCCGGAAATGGATGTGATGTCGTTCTCGCTCTGGGCGGTCGATAACGCCGGTAACATTTCCGCGACTCCGGCTTACGCTCAAGGCGCCAACTACATCCCCGGTGACTTCAACTGGAACGGTGTGGTTGAGTTCCTCGAGTTCGGTGATATCGCTGCGTCGTACCTGCTCGGCACGGGCGATGCCGGGTTCAAGCCGCATGCTGATATTTCGACGGATGTGGCTGAAGATCCGCTGGGCCTGCCGATGCCGGACGGCCTGGTGGGCTTCGCCGACCTGAATAAGTTCGCGCAGAACTACGCGACCTACGGTGATTTCGGCAAGAGTGCGGGCAAGGCCGCCGTCCACGCGCCCATCGCGGTGACCGCGGAGTACCCGTCATTCATGCCGCAGAACACCGAATTCACGATCGATCTCAAGGTCGACAACGTCGAACCGCTGCTGACCTATCACTTCGTGTTCGATATCGACCGGGATAAGTTCGACATCGTTTCGGTCGAACCGGGTTCGATGTACACCGACGGGC
>CAYPYM010000565.1:0-2691 GCA_964414435.1 uncultured Ignavibacteriales bacterium
GGACCCTCAGGGATACGGCCGAATCGAATACGCGTACTTTCTGATGGCGCGGGACTGCGGCATCGATATGACCGACTGCGAATTAAAAACCGATGGCGAACGCGCGCACTTCATGACGAAGCGATTCGACCGCGGCGCCGACGGCAAGATTCATATGCAGTCGCTGTGCGGACTGGCCCATTTTGATTACGTCACCCCATATATCTACTCCTACGAACAGGCGTTTCAGGTCATGAGAACGCTCGGCCTGCACTATCCGCCCGCCGAGGAGCTTTTCCGACGGATGTGTTTCAACGTCGTCGCCTGCAATCACGACGACCACACGAAAAATACCTCGTTCCTGATGGATCGGAACGGCGTGTGGACGCTGGCGCCGGCGTACGATGTCACCTACGCTTACAATCCCGATAGCGACTGGACCAGATCTCACCAGATGACGATCAACGGCAAGACTGACCGCATCGGCAGACCGGACTTGCTTGCAGTCGCCGCCCAGGCGAATGTCAACAAGCCGGAGACGATCATCGAAAAGGTCACCGACGTTGTCGCCGCCTGGCCCCGCTATGCCAGAGAAGCCGGTGTCGACCGGAAGAAAGCCGACGCCATCGCAAAGACCCACATCCTCCTGTAGGGAGGTCCCGCACCAGCCTGTTATCAAAGAGCCTGAAGCAGAACCGTTGAGAGGGATCGGCACCTGAGCGGAGTCGTAGCCCGCCCGGCGCATTTTCGCAACCGATTCGATGACGTTTGTTCCTCCGAGCCTATATGTAGGAGAGGGAATCCACCCTCGCCGCACGGAGGCTCGAAATGTCACGCAACAATGTCGATACCACCACCCGGCTGCACCGTAACGCGGCGCACCGTAACGCGGCGCGCCAGATGCCGCCAATTCGCCTCCAATCGAGGAAATGGGCTGCAATTCACCACCCAAAATTACCAAACGAACCCATTTTTGTCACTGTCCCGCAAACACATAACATTTCGCCTAACCCATTTTGCAGACACCCGCCGACCTCTTGCCCGGCAGATGTCCTCATCTGCCGCCGGTCGCATCGGCCAATACACCCGCAGGGTGCCCAGTCTCTCGTGGCCACGAACCGACATAACCGTTTTGCTCCTCCGTTTTTTGGGCACCCCGCGCTCTTCCCGCCTGTTATACTCCCGACACCAGGGCGGCCGGGCCGAACACCGGCGCGCATCACAACCGGAACACCGTCAGAGAGGGGTCTGTCTCGTGAAGAAAGTGCTCCTGTTTTCCATCCTCCTGATCATCGGCCTCGTCGGTTCGCAGTTTGTTCCCGTGCTCGGCGGCAGCCGGGCGCTGGTCGCCGAATGGATCCGGCTCGCCACCATGTTCCTCCTCGGCTTTATCATGATCCATGTCGGCTACGAATTCGAAATCGACCGCTCCCGCCCGAAATCGTACGCGGTCGACTACGGTGTGGCCGCCACCGCCGCCGGCTTCCCGTGGATTCTCGTCGCGGTCTATTTTGCGCTGTTCCTCGGCCCCGACGGCTCGGCCGCCTCGTTCGACTGGTGGAAGAGCGCCCTCCTCGCCGGGCGCTTCGCCGCGCCGACCTCGGCCGGCGTGCTCTTCTCGATGCTCGCTGCGGCCGGCCTGTCGGCGAGCTGGTATTTCCGCAAGACGCGCGTACTGGCTATATTCGACGATCTCGATACCGTCCTTCTTATGATCCCGCTCAAGATGCTCATTGTCGGCATGCGATGGCAACTCGGCGTGATCGTGCTGATCATGGCCGTCATGCTCTGGCTCGCGTGGAAATACCTGCACCGCCTGCGCCTTCCGGTGAGCTGGCCGTGGGTGCTCGGCTACGCCGGACTGATCACGCTCGTCTCGGAACTGATCTACCGGTACAGCAAGCTGATCGATGACACCGTGCCGATTCATATTGAGGTCCTCCTGCCGGCGTTTGTGCTGGGCTGCATGCTGGCTCGGCCGGTCGGACACGATCCGCATACCGACGACACCCGCGAGGGACATCAGGAAGGCCCCGAAGGCGAATCGGAACAGCGCGTCATGACCGTGGTCTCGGCGGCGTTCATGGTGCTGGTCGGTCTCTCGATGCCGGTCATATCCGGCGGCGGCGATCCCTCGACCGCGGACGCCGATACCTCCAGCGGCTGGGGCACGCTGTTATTGCACGTCCTCGCGGTCACCGGACTGTCCAATCTGGGCAAGATGTTCCCGCTGTTCATGTACCGTCGTGAGGCCCACTGGCGCGAACGGCTGGCGATCTGTATCGGCATGTGGCCGCGCGGCGAGGTCGGCGCGGGCGTGCTGGTGATTTCGCTCAGTTACGGGATCGGCGGTGATATGGTGAGTGTCGCGGCGATGTCGCTGGCGCTGAATCTGCTGCTGACCGGGCTATTCATCTACTGGGTGAAAAAGCTGCTGGCGGGCGCCCCGAAGCGGGCGGTCGGAACTGCGTAGCGGTCAAGCGGGCGAGCCGAAGGCTCCCCTATTAATGCCGAAGGGGGGACTCATAAAGGGTCCATGTTGACAAATTCTTGCGGCCCACCGAAATACGCCGCAATCGACTACCATCCAATAACTTCCGCCACTTCACCCCCATCGCACCTTTTCACTCGTTTTATCGCCTTTTGCGCCCCCACTGGTCACAAATCGGTCACAGCATGTGATTGTGTTCACAATATAGGTTGCAAAGGACT
>CAYPYM010000566.1:0-2688 GCA_964414435.1 uncultured Ignavibacteriales bacterium
CGCTTCGTGAAAAAATAGATGTTTCCCCATTAAAAGTTGATGATGCAATTAGCATCATCATACAGGCAGCAGAAGGATTGAAGCTTGCACACGAAAAAGGTATTATCCATCGGGATATAAAGCCAGCTAATCTAATGGTAACGACTGATAATACAGTTAAGATAATGGATTTTGGTCTTGCAAAGTTGGCGGGGAAGACAAAACTGACACAAAAAGGTGCAACGCTTGGAACTTTTTCATATATGTCACCTGAGCAGTCACGTGGGGAAGAAGTAGATTACAGAACTGATATCTGGTCGCTTGGAGTAGTATTATATGAAATGCTGACAAGACAGTTGCCATTTAAAGGTGAATATGAGCAGGCAGTAGTCTATTCGTTGATGAATGAACAACCTGAACCTATCACAAGTCTGCGGTCAAATGTGCCTTTGGAACTGGAGAGGATTGTAAACAAAACTCTTGCAAAGGATCCGGATGAAAGATATCAGCACATCGATGAGCTAATAGCAGACCTAAAGATAGAGCGGAAGAACCTGGAATATGCAAGGTTAGGCTACAATAATACGTCAACAATAAATCGCATTAGTAAAGAAAAAAGTGCCGGTATTAAGATTCCAAAGCAAAGAGCTAATTTAAAAATTATTATACTCTCTGCAGTATTAGTATTATTAGTTGCTGCTTTCTTCATTTTAAATCCATTCAACCTTTGGGTCGGAAAAAACCCTTCTTCTGAAAGTACAGGGAAGTCTCTTGCAGTGATGTACTTCGAGAATATACCTGATCCAGAGGACAAAAATCATACAGGGGAAATGTTAACCAACTTGCTGATCACATCTCTTTCACAGGTAAAAGGACTTGAAGTAATAAGCAGAGAAAGATTGCTTGATATTCAAAAAGATCTGGGACTGACTGATACAAAGATTCTCTCACCCTCTCTTGCCAGCCAGGTTGCAAAAAGGACAGGTGTAACTGAAATGCTGATTGGAAGTATCCTTCAAGAGAATCCTAAACTTGCTATAACAACCAGATTGATAAATGTAAAATCGGGAAAAATTATAAGTTCGCAGCAGTTGACAAATTTTTCAGGCAATCAGATCTTCAACCTTGTTGATAGCCTTACATATCTGCTGCGGAACAGTTTTCAGATTTCTTCCACTGTATTTACGGAAATAAAATCAATCTCAAATGTAACAACAAATTCTACGGAGGCCTACCGTGCTTATATAGAGGGCATTGAACTTTATAATAGGCTCAATACTAAGGAGGCTAGCGCGGCTTTTATTCAGGCAACAGAACTCGATAGTACCTTTGCAATGGCATATTTTTACCTGTCAGTTATGCAGGGTCTTTTGTGGGAGAATCAGGAATCTCTGGAATCAGCTAATAAGGCTGTTGAACTAATTGATCATACAACAGAACGAGAACGATTACAAATCCTTGCCAGAAATTATGAACTTCAGAACAATCCATTCAAAGAGGAAGAGGTACTTGAACAGCTTATTGAGAAGTATCCACACGAAATTCAAGCTTATCTATCATTAGGATTATACTTATATACATATCAAATGCTGAATCTTAAAAAAGGCATTGAAGTAATCAATCAAGGTCTAAAAATTACTCCATCAGCAAAACACCTTTGGAACCAATTAGCTTATTCATATGCTTATCTTAATAATAGGCAGAAAGCTATTTATGCTATCAATAAATATATAGACCTTGCTCCTGCCGAACCAAATCCATATGATACAAAAGGCGATATTTACGGTTATTTTATGGAGTATGATTCGAGTCTTTCAGCATTCCAAAAGTCATTTAGTTTGCAAAGAGATTTTTCAGCCGAGAGGCTTGGAGAAAATGCTATCCTTAGATGTAAGTACAAAGATGCAAAACAATATTTTGAAATAAGCGGAATTGACTTGCCGTTAATTGAAATTCATCAAGGTAGGCTTTATGCAGCTCAAAAAAAATTAGATGAACTTCTGAAAACTGAAACATCCCGGAGTGAGCGCCTGAAGATCTTGTACATAATGATGCATATATACTATGAGTCTGGCCAATATTCAAAAATGCTCTTTATTGCAAAAAAATTTTTTGGCAAAGTTCAGAATAATCTGTTCCAAAATTCTTATGATAGGATTTATTTTGCTTGGGCATTAGTGAAAAACAATGAATCGGCCAGGGCACACAGAGTTTTGTTAGATTTACAAAAGGACGTTGCGGAAGGGGCTCTTAGTCTGCAAGTTGCAAAAGATTATTTATCTGCCATTATTTCATTCGAAGAAAGGAATGATATCCTTGCTTTGCATAAATTCGAAGGAATATTTGAGCAACTTCCTCCTAACCATTGGCCCAGCATTTATTTTGCAATTACGTTGCTTAGAAATGGACAAATCCCTGCTGCGATATTAGAACTTCAACGCATATTATATAGACAGCCTTCTGGAGAACCATTACTTGGCTCGATTCCTGGTGGTAGTGATTATTGGCCTATCCCGGCTGTTAAAGCTCATTACTGGTTAGGAGTTGCCTACGAACAACAAGGTAAAAAGGATAAAGCTCATAAAGAGTATGAAGAGTTTTTGGATATATGGAAAGATGCGGATTTCAAATCACCCGAAATAAAAGACGCAAAAATACGTGTCTCCAAACTTAAGGGAGTTGCAATAAAATGATTGGTGGGACCATATC
>CAYPYM010000567.1:0-2683 GCA_964414435.1 uncultured Ignavibacteriales bacterium
AAGAGGGGCGGCGTCTGAGCGGCAGCGCAACGTTGTCCATAGGCGCACGTAGAATTCCGGTGGCGTTCATCGATATCAATACGGAGACTGGAGAAATCGTGGATTCCAAAGCGGTCGAAACCGCTACGGCGTGGGCTAACGTCCCGACACCGGCGATCTAGGCGCGGGATGGCCGGGTGGGTCGGGGAGGTGCGCCGTGACCACACCTCATTGTCTTCCGACGCGCTCCTGCCCTAAGCGACTACTCGGTTTTCAGCTGAGAGCTGAATCCCGCAGAGGTTTGGGGAGAGTGATACGGGGGCCGCATCCTCAACTTTTTCCCCCTCAAAGGTTGTAAGACGCGTTAAGTCCGACTTTCCGGCTATTTTAGTCGTGAAACTCGTCAACAGAAGCCCGCTTTCCAAATTCATTGTCTATGATCTATCAACAGGTTACGACACGTCATTGTCTTTGGTGCTACCACCACCGGTGCAACCAGAATCGGGAGGCAGGGCCCATTCAGATCCAATCTCTCGCCTGAGTTGATTTCGTCCGCACATTCAACTGCAATCCCGATGACTCCGGAGACTTGATCTTTTGCTACGCCGGACCGATCATAACAGTAATGGAGTTAGCTGCACAATTTCGCGCTGGCGCGGATCATTAAGCAGGGGAAACCGTGAATAAGGTTGTAGTTCGATTCGCCGACGGTCGCATACTCAAGGGCATGACTGCCGACTTCTTCCCGGCAAAGGACCTCTTTCATGTAAACGTCTCAACTGAATCGGTCGGGGCGAAGCCGGTAGAGGTCAACAAGAGCGATTTGAAAGCGCTGTTTTTCGTAAGACACTTTGACGGAGATGCAAAGCACGTCGAGTCGAATGCGTTCGATCCGGAACACCCGCCGGCCGGACGCCGGATTCGAGTGGTGTTCAATGACGGCGAAGTACTGGTGGGGACCACGACAGGCTATCAGCCGGGGCGCCCGGGGTTCTTCCTCGTACCTGCCGACCAGGATTCAAACGTCGAGCGTTGCTATATTGTCACAGCGGCTACAAAGGAAGTCAAGTTCCTGTGACCGGCTCCGCTCTTGTGGATTGCACGTCGGTGATCGCTTCTGGATTGAGGCCGGGTTGTCTCTGATAACCCGGTTGCACGACTATTCACGGCGCGAAGCTCGCCTATGAGAGCCCCGATTCTTGCGGCACGCGCTCCGATCGCCCTGTCCACCTGTATTTCGTCCATGCTCTTCTGTCGGTAGTGAATTCCCTATTGTGCCTTCGAGTATTCTGTCGCGACGGCGGTGTAATGCGTCAAAGGGGTTCTCGTAAGGTCTCAGTAACCACGATACGAAGGCGAGAATGATGACTGAATGCCCGCCCGGTGACAAGATTGTCATGCTGAAAGCCGCAGGAATAGGCACTGGTCACGAGATTCCAAAGGAAGTAGAAGGCCTGTTGAAAAGAGAAGTCACGTACTTCCGCCCTCACCGCCAGAAAATCCCGGGCCTCGCTTTCTTCTTCGACGGTCTCGTGACCGGACGACGCTGACAGGACAGGTGCAGCCGGCATCCATTCTCCGCCCGTGGCGGTGGGGGCGAGCCAGTGGTCATGAACTGTGAGTATAGGGAATTTTCCATCCACATCCAGGCAGAGCATTCAATCTCATTGTCCGGCCGACAGCCTGGTCGCAACAATCCGTTCGGCGACAGAAAACGCCGATGCACCCGTGCCCGTATATGCCACCGACCCGTCACGATCGATGACGAAATACACGGGCGTTGTCATGCGGGGATTATATGCATGCCACAACGGCGCGGCAAAGGGGACAATAATGCCGCCATACGGCTTGCTGCGAAGGAACTCCGCGAGAGCGCCTTTGTCCGAATCAACGGCGGCGCAGATCGCCTGGAACCGAGTGGTGTCGGCATGAGAAACCAGGGTATCCAATTGCGGCCGGATTTTCTCACAGTAATGACATCCGGTGGACCAGAACGTCACGAGCACGACTCGACCGGTCATGTCGGCGAGCGAATGGGTACCGCCGGCCAGATCCGTCACGGAAAACTCAGGAGCTGAAAATCCGACAACGGCGGCCGTATCACCGGCATAATCAGAGCAGGTGAACACCGTGCCGGCGGAGTCTATCGATACGGCTTTCAGTTTCCTGCCGTCGACGCTGAAGGGTCCGGTAAGCACCATCCGCTCAGAAGGGATGACGGCCTGGTCGGAATCATCGATCCGCCATTTCCATGCGTAGCCGCCGTCGTGGTTAACGTCAATCAGGCAGACAGCCTTTGAAGAGATGTCGAAGAAGGGATTATCCAGTGACGGCGCGTAGATGCGAATGTCGTAATCGCGATCGCCAAGCCGCAGGGTCCCTTCGCGGCACTCCGCGAGGCGGGCAACAACGCGGTTGCTGGACAGGTCAATCCGGCAGACGACGCTCCTTCCGCTCGACTCGGCGCCCGCTTCCGGCAGGACGGCGATCGGAAAATCGGCCAGACGCCGATCGCCGCCGGGGTGAAAATGCAGCACTGATGTCGAGTCGAAGACCATTCTTCCATCGGCACTCACCGCGTACCTGACGACGCCTCGCTCATCCCGGAATCGCACGGCGACCGCCGGCTGGAGCCGGGGAGTGTCGACAATCACCGCCATCTCCACAGCGGTCCACTGCGGCGGAACCGTGATCGCGCCTTCCG
>CAYPYM010000568.1:0-2678 GCA_964414435.1 uncultured Ignavibacteriales bacterium
CCCACATTTCTTTATTCATCCTAATTATAATCGGCAGATTTGTGCGAATAATTAGTCCTTTTATATTAATTATTCCAAACTTTAATCATCGGGTGAGATCCAAAATTAAGATTTAGTCTTGATTACTATTACTGGAAAATGTAGTAATTAAAATTCATTTATCGTTATATTGAAAAGTTTTGTTCTGATTTATTCCGGAAGACTCTTCCTTCGAATTGAACGAACAGCATTGTGAAATTGTTTATTGTTTCAAATAGAATAACAATGATTAAAATAGCGGGGATCGAAATATATTGAACTCTGTAGTACCTGCATTCAGCGGATCAGAAGAATTAAAAATACCAGCCAGCCCCGAGACGGCCATTATCCTGGTAGATAATAAGGGCAGGATTTTATTTGCCAACGATGCATTTGCAAATATGGTCGGCTATTCTTCGCAGGAACTTGCCGGTAAAGAAATAAAGGAAATCAGATCTGACAATAATCCCGAAGGACAGTACGAAGACCTCTGGAATACCGTCCGGGCCGGTAATGTATGGACCGGCGAAATATCAAATAAGACAAAAGACGGAAAGCTGATTACTGCACTCACAACAATTACTCCGATAAAAAATTCCGTAGGTGAAACTACCCACTTTATCGGGACGAAGGAGGATGTCAAGGCAAAAGAAATGCATGAGAAGAATCTGGCGGAAATGCAAAGGCTCAGTCAGCTCGGCAGGATATCCGGCTCTCTGCTGCACGAATTGAAATCCCATTACGCGCTTATTAAAATGAACCTGGATCAGATGGACCCTAATTCAAAGACCGATATAAATAATTACAATATAATTAAGAAGGACCTTGAAAAGCTGAACAGGTATTTTCAGAATGTTCTGAGATATCTGAGAGTAATGGAATTAAGTCTGACCAATGTAAACCTGAAGGACGCCGTTGCAAAAAGCTTTTCATTTGTCGGCCCGATGTTTAAGGAAAAAGAGATCCAGATTGAAAATCGTGTGGATCCCGAAATAATTAAAGCCGATTATCAGCAGGTGCAGTCGGTATTCAAAAACCTGATACTTAATTCCGCTGAGGCGATTAATACGGACGGCAAAATAGAAGCGTGGTCGGTAAGACATAACGGTGAAGTCAAATTATATTTCAAGGATAATGGAAGGGGAATATCAAACCCGGATAAAATATTTGAGCCGTTTTATTCTACCAAGGCCAGCGGCTCGGGATTAGGACTTACTATTTCACACAGGATAATGAAAAAACATAACGGTTCTATAAAATTGATAAATAGCCGGAAAGGCGAAACTATGTTTGAATTAATATTCCCGAGGATCGATAATGGCTAAAATATTGCTGATTGACGATGATGAATTGATGAGGGAGACCATTGCCTCTTATCTTCCGGAAGGCAGGTATAATCTAAGCACGGCTGCCAACGGACTGATAGCCGAGGAGATCTTCAAAAAGGAAAAACCCGATCTTGTAATATCCGACGTGAGAATGCCTGAAAAGGACGGGATTGAACTGCTCAGATCGGTGAAAAGCATTGACAGCCACGTGCCCGTTGTTCTGATGACGGCATTCGATGATATCGATGTGACGGTTAAAGCCATGCAGCTTGGAGCTTACGATTATGTGGAAAAGCCCATTGACAAAAACAGGTTTAATTTTATTGTTGAACGTGCTCTTGAAACCAAACATTTAAGCCAGCGCCTTGAATTGATCGATTCGGAGATGGTTAAATCGCGGAAGGATTATGTTGCGCTTGTAGGCAAGTCGGCGGCGATGCGCAATATAATTAAAAACATAGGACGCATATCCACCAACAAAGTGACCGTATTGATGCAGGGAGAAAGCGGAGCGGGGAAGGAGGTTGTCTCAAGATTTATCCATAACTGCGGCATTATGAAAGATGGACCCTTTGTAGCCGTCAACTGCACTGCTCTTACCGATACGCTGCTCGAGAGTGAATTGTTCGGACACGTTAAGGGCTCTTTTACGGGGAGTATGCGCGATAAAAAAGGGAAGTTTGAACTCGCGCAGAACGGTACAATATTCCTGGATGAGATATCCGAAATATCTCCCGAGACGCAGGTAAAACTGCTGAGAGTTATCCAGGAAAAAGAATTTGAACCGGTCGGCGGTGAAGGATCGATTCCCCTTAACGCGAGGATCATCGCGGCGACCAACAGGGATCTTAATCAACTGGTGGAAAGCGGAAAGTTCCGCAAGGATCTGTTTTACAGGCTGAACGTTTTTAAGATCAACATTCCCCCTTTAAGAGAGAGGAAAGAGGATATACCTGAACTGGTAATTCATCTTTTAAAGGAAATCAACGACGAGCTTCATAAAAATGTCTTTAAAGTTCCTTACGAAGTGCTTGAGATGCTGCAGAACCACAACTGGGCAGGCAACGTAAGGGAACTGAAAAATACTCTGCAGGAGGGTGTTATCCTTGCGCCCGACGATGTGCTCGAGAGTAAGTATATTTTCCTCCGTAATGCCGAAGTCAGCGAGAGTAATGAAGATAAAAAGAATATTGAGAGAATGCCTCTTTACGAAATTGAAAGGAATCATATCAAGCTTGTGCTTGACAGTGTAAACTGGGATAAAAAAGAAGCGTGCGATATTCTTCAGATCTCACGTCCCACCCTGAATAAAAAGATCAGCGATTATAGTAT
>CAYPYM010000569.1:0-2676 GCA_964414435.1 uncultured Ignavibacteriales bacterium
CCTGCAGGGAGGCGTGGGTGGCGGTGACCTGGAAACTCCCCGACTCTGCCGCGCCGCCTATTTGAGGAGCAGCATCTTCTTCGTGCGGACATGGTCTCCCGCCTCCAGGCGATAGAGGTAGAGACCGGTGGCCACCGCCGTGCCGTTGGCGTCGGTGCCGTTCCATGTGACGGCGTGTGATCCGGCCGAGACCTCCCGGTCCACCAGCGTCGCCACGCGCTGTCCAATCAGATTGAAAATCCGGATCGTGGCATGACTTCGGCGCGGCAGGCTGTACTCGATTGTGGTGGCGGGATTGAACGGATTCGGATAATTCTGCAAGAGCGCAAACTGATTCGGAAGCCCCTCTGCTGCGTCGTCTTCAACATCGAGAGGCTGTGCATAATAGTATGCTCCGATATCGGCCGGGCTGCCATCGGGATCCAGCGGCAGGCCGGGATCACCGGCATCGACACACGGTGATTCTTCCTGAAGGTTGAAATCGAATCCGGCCGGATCGACAAACATCGGATCGGTATCCATGTTGCCCTCGCCGGCCCAGCCGCCCTGGACGTCGCTGTATGTGATCACGGGCGGGTTGGTGAGATAATGGATCTCATCCCCACCGGTGGTCGAGCTGTTGCCCCAGAAGATGTTGCTGGTGATAGTCGGATCGCCATAGTTGTAATAGAGGCCGCCGCCGCCGTTCACGGTCGAATTGCCGTACACCGTATTGAGGCAGATCGTGGCGGCGCCGGCGTAGATTCCGCCGCCCCAATTGTCGCTGCTGTTGTTGACGATCAGGTTGTTTGCGATCAGCGCCGGGCCGGTGTGAACGAAGATACCGCCGCCGGCGGTGGTGGCATGGTTGTCCCGGATGACATTGTTGATGATGGTCGGGGCCGCCGTATCGTAGCAGTAGATCCCTCCACCCAGCCCGGTGGCATAGCCGTTTTGGATCGTGAATCCTGACACGACCGAGCGATCGTCCTCGAAATCATCGAAGGTCAGTACCCTTCCCGTTCCGCCGCCGTCGAGAACAGTGACCTCGGCCCGGCTGCGCCAGTCGGCCGGGTCGCCCGGCGCGGCAATGCCCTTGGTGCAGTCGGACGAGATCAGGACGAGGTTCTTGCCGCCGAAATCGATCGGGCCGACGTTAATTCCGGGGCAGACGAAAATCGTGTCGAGATTCCAGGCAGCGTCGATAGCCTCCTGCACCGTGGCGTAGTCGGTCGGCACCGTGTGGGTGCGCGGGTGCTGGGCGCCGAGACTCATGGCGACTGTCAGCATGCTGTCCTGGGCAAGCGCCGCCAGATCGATGTCGCCGTCGCTGTCGAAATCGCCCGTAGCGAGATGTAGCCCCCCGGCGGTTGTCGCAACCTCTTCGGAGAAATTGTCAAAATCCAGGCGGCCGTCGTTGAAGCCGACCTGTACCCAGCTGTTCTCGGGCGCGAAGAGAGCGATGTCGGGGTAACCGTCGTGTGAAAAGTCGGCGGCCGCCAGGGCGATCCCGGAGAGCAAGCCGGTCGTGGTCCAGGCCTTGTGGGGCGGGGCGAAAGTGCCGTCACCATAGCCGATCAGGCAGACGGCGTAGCCCGAGCAGCCGAGTATCTGTCGCCGCATCAGGTCGGGATACTGATCGCCGTTCAATTCGGTGAGCGTTCCCATGTTCGAGCCCGTTCCGGTCGAGATCGGATCGGCGAAGGTGCCGTCGCCGTTGTTGAGCCGGCAGACCGCGTCGCTGCCGACTTCGTAAAGCAGGTCCACATCACCGTCGTTGTCGATGTCGCCGACCAGCGGGTTGCCCGTGCCGGCCGGGTCGACCACAACCGGGTCGTCGAACGTGCCGTCGCCGAGGCCGCGGAAGATCCAGATGCCGGGGTTGTCCCAGAGGTAGCAGTAAACCACGATATCGGCAAAATCGTCACCGTCGAAATCGGCGGCCGCGAACTCAGGAGAGCCGGTCGTATCCCGAAAGGAAATGCCGAAGGTGGCGTCACCGTTGTTGAGATAAACGGTGGTGCCCCATTCCTCGTACAACCAGCCTTCGTCGTAGAGCACGAGATCATAGTAGCCATCGTTGTTGAAATCGGCCGCGGCCAGCCCGCCGTCGCGAGCCGCCTCGAACTTCATGATCTCTGTAAAATCGCCGCTGCCGTCGTTGAGATGGATATAAACGGTATCGGCATATCGCCGGGCGATAGCGATAGCGATATCGGTGTCGCCGTCAAAATCGGCGGCCACCATTTTTGCAGGTCGTCCGGCACTCGGGAAGCTCTCCCCCGGGGCGAACACCGGGGCGCCGAAAGAGGTGGACGCCGCGAGCAGGAACAGGGCCGCCCAGCGACCGATAACGGCTCCGCCCGGGTATCTATGCTGAACTGTAAGTGGTGGGCGCATCAGATTACTCCTTCGTTTTGCGGTTAGAGTGGTCTGCAGCGCGTGATGTCGGACTATTTCTTGTAGCCGGGCCGGGCGGATCACCCGTCGGTCGGCTGACCGGAACGAGGGCCGAATGGGAATGAGACCTGCGAGTGCGAACCGTGCCTGGCCCGCGTCAGTGGCGTGCGATGACGTCCGAGTGTGCGTCGGTAGCGGATACGTGGTGAGAGCCCTGCTTCGCCTGCGTGCCAATCGCTCGACCAATCCGGTCACTTACTATAAAGTAACCCATTCTATCCGATCGGTCAACAAATA
>CAYPYM010000570.1:0-2674 GCA_964414435.1 uncultured Ignavibacteriales bacterium
GCAATCCCAGCAGCTTCAACAACAGCAACAAGCCACGAATTTAAATCAGCTCAGAATAAGATCAGGGATTGATACTACATTAATGGTTCCTGAAAAGCCCAAAAGAGACTCAACACTTTGGGTTCCTGAATTTAAAACCAGGGGTGATACATGCAGCAAGCTACCCGGTTTTGGCTATGATATATTTAATTATTCTCCCACAACTTTTCAACCATCTATCAATATTCCCGTACCTAATACTTATGTAATAGGTCCGGGCGACGAGATAGTCATTTCGCTTTGGGGAGAAACTCAGCTTGTTTATAACCTGACTGTTGCACAGGATGGCAGCATTTATATTCCCGACGTAGGATTAGTTAATGTAAGCGGCCTTACCATGAAAGCACTGAAGGATAAATTGTATTCTATGTTATCAAAAAGCTATTCATCGCTTGATGTTTCCGCCAAGGGTGGAGCAAAAACGCACCTGGATGTAAGCACAGGAAAGCTTCGCAGTGTAAAAGTGTTTGTATTAGGTGAAGTCAAACAACCCGGTGGATATACTCTACCAGCATTGTCGACTGCTTTTACTGCTTTGTATTATTCAGGAGGCCCAAATATTAATGGGAGTCTTCGAAATGTACAGGTCATTAGGGGCGGAAAAGTGGTCTCCACTATTGATATGTACGACTATCTAATCAGGGGTGATCAATCAGGTGATATTAGTCTTGAGGATGGAGATGTATTATTTGTCCCACCAGCAGGTAAACGAGTTGCAATTTGGGGCCAAATTTTCCGACCGGCAATTTATGAATTAAAAAATGGGGATCAGCTAAAGGATCTGTTAAAATATGCGGGTGGAGTTAGTTTTAATGCGTATTATCAAAGTGTATATGTTGATCGGATTATTCCTTACGATCAGCGAAAGGATTATCAATATAATGTTCTTACGTTAAATCTCAATTTTAAAACATTTGAAGAGTTTAAGAACAGCAATTTTGCCTTAGAAGATGGAGATCTGATTCACATTTCCAGAATAAACTTTTACCAACAAAACAGGATTTGGATTCTTGGAAGGGTAAAGCAGCCCGGTACGTATGGACTCAGTAAAGATATGACGATTAGAGATCTAGTAATTAAAGCAGATTCAGTTTTCCCGGATGCATTCCTTCAAAAAGCTCTTATTAAAAGAACGTACCTTGACGGAAGGCACAGTCTTTTTAATTTTAATTTAGAAAAGGCTCTAAAGGGTGATCCGGAAAATAATTTAACTCTGCAGAATCTCGATACAGTTATAGTTTATTCTGATAGTATGTTTAATGCTGAGAGATATGTCGAAATTTTCGGTCAGGTTAGGAAACCCGGAAAATATAAAGCATATAAAGGAATGACCCCCTCAGATCTGATCGCATTGGCCGGCGGCCTCACTGATTCAGCAACTACTGAGGATGTGGAGATTACCAGACTTGATACTACGAATGAAGCTGTTTTTGCACATAAATTCACTGAGAATCTGCCAAAGGATTACTGGAATTCAGACAGAAGTAGTGAGATTGCTCTGAAGAATTATGACAAAGTTTTTGTGCAAATGGATCCTTTAAAAAGATATCCTAAGAATGTTTACATAGACGGCGAAGTCAAATATCCCGGTGCATATGCAATCCTGAGCCAATCTGAAAAGCTTTCAAGCTTTATTAAACGGGCAGGGGGATTTAAACCTGCTGCATATCCGGAGGGAATGTATGTTTACAGGTATAATCCGATTTTCAGACAGTTTGAAACCGACACTTCCAAACTGACGGATACTACTATAGCAAAACTCAGTTCCGGCAGCCTATATAACCGTGCCGCTATTATAAATAAATTCTCCAGCAGAATTCCTATTGAATGGGCAGATATTAAAGATGATTCTACATCTATCTATAATATTTCTCTAGAGCCGGGAGATTCTCTCGTTGTACCGCGCAACCTGAATGAAATTTATGTACTAGGAGCGGTAGGGCTACCTTCAACAGTTCCTTATAAAGAGGGCGCATCGCCCGATTATTATATCAATCAGGCCGGAGGTTATGCTGAAAACGCGAATGAAGGAAATGAAATAGTTATAGAGCCAAACGGCAAAAAATGGGAAAAGGGAGGCTGGCCTTTTGGTCATTCCGATGAGATATTATCGGGAGCGACTATTATAGTTCCTACTGAAGTTCAAACACATACCGACGCCTGGCCATTCATTAGGGATATATTAACCGTTGTAAGCAGTACGGCAGTGTTAGTGCTGACTATTAAAAACCTGAATAAGTAAAAGGAAGTAGTATAAATTAAAAAGTAAAAAGGAAAAACGGGAAAGGTAAAGGTTAAGTGTAGAGATATAGTAAGTCTTTAAAAAAAAATAAGGAGGAGGCAGGAAGTAAGAAGTCGGAGGTCAGAGGTGGAAATAGGAATATTGGAGTGGTGGATTAGTGGAAGTAAGAAGTCGGAGGTCGGAAATCGGAGATCAGAAGTCGGGGGTAGAGGTCAGAAATCGGTGGTCAGAAGTCAGAGATCGGAGATCAGAAGTCAGGGGTGGAATTGGGAATATTGTAGTGATGGAGTAGTGGAAGTAAGAAATCGGGGGTCGGAAATCGGGGATCAGAAGCCGGAGGTCAGAGGTCAGAGATCAGAAGTCAGGGGTGGAATTAGGAATATTGGAGTGATG
>CAYPYM010000571.1:0-2673 GCA_964414435.1 uncultured Ignavibacteriales bacterium
GCCCCTCGTTCATGCGGTTGAGAAGGACATCGAGATTGTCGACCATGCCTCTCGCCTGGTCGATCGCCTCCTCGCCCGCCCTGAACATCTCGTCGGCGCTGCCGACATCGCGGGTCGGCACCACGCCGCCCTCGGGGATCTCCGGAAGGCCGGGCGTGCCGGGGATCACCTCGACATATTTGTCGCCGAGAAACCCGATCGTGCCGAGCGACACGGCGGCGTCGGTGGTCATCATGTGCCAGACCGACTTCTTTATCTTGCAGTCGAGCCGCACCACCCGGAGCGAGTCGAGATTGACGAACTTGACCGAGCGGACATTGCCGACCTCAACCCCGGCCATCCAGACCGGCGCGCCCGGCACGAGGCCGTTGACGTTCCGGAAATAGCAGACGAAGTCCGCTTTGGGATTGAAGATCGAGGTGCCGCCGCCGCCAAGCGACGCCCACAGCATGGCGGCGATCGCAAGCATAAGCAGGATCCCGACTTTGAGCCGGGCCCACGGTGTTCTGGTCGTCTTTTTCATATCGCTGAGATTCCTGTCTCCGTCTTAGTATAAAGGCGCCATACCCGCGGCGCTACATAAACTGTTTCTGCCTGACTCCTTCGATCGACTCGCGGAACGGCGCGAGGAATTCGACCACCCGCTGATCGCGGCTGTCGCGCAGGTCGCTCAGGTCGCCGTCGAACGCCTTCTCGCCGGCGTAGATGATCACGAACCGGTCCGAGATGCTGAACGCGTCGGCGATCTCATGCGTGACCATGATCGTCGACACCTGCTTCTCCGTCTGAAGCTTGACCATGAGATTGAGCACCTGCTCGGTCGCGCGCGGATCGAGCCCGGTGGTCGGCTCGTCGAACAGCATGATGCGCGGATCGGTCGACAAGAGCGCCCGGCCGATCGCGACCCGCCGCTGCATTCCGCCCGAGAGTTCCTCGGGGAGCTTGTCGATAATCTCGGCGGCGTCGAGCCCGACAAAGCCGAGCATCTCCGCCACCCGATCCTCGACATCCTCCCACATGAGTTTCGTGTGCTCGAGCAGGTAGTAGGCGACATTCTCCCCCACCGTGAGCGAATCGAAGAGCGCCCCGGCCTGGAAAACCATCCCCATCTTCTTGCGCAGCTCGGTCTTCTCGGCTTCGCCCATCGTGCAGATATTCTCGTCATCGATAAAGACCTGCCCCTTCTGCGGGCATTCCAGACCGAGAATCAGCCGGAGGATGGTCGACTTACCCGATCCCGACGGTCCCATGATCGTCAGCGACTCGTTGTCATTCAGCGTGAACGATACGTCGGTCAGGATCGGCCGGGTGTCGTAAGCGAAATGGACATTACGCAATTCGATCATAGCCAGCCCTTGATGAAGGAGAAGACCACCTTGGTGATGAAGAAGTTCACCACGAGAATCGAAATCGAGGACACGACGACCGATTCCGTTGTCGCCTGTCCGACCCCCTTCGTGCCGCCTTCGGCTGTGAAGCCTTTGTAGCAGGACACAAAAGCGATAACAAACGAAAATACGACCGGTTTCAGGATGCCGATAAAGAGGTTGCCGAAAATAAGCCGTTCCCGCACCGACGCCCAGTAGATCGTCGTCGTGACATGCGCGATGAACTGGGCGATAATCCACCCGCCGAGAATCGCGATCACATCGGTGATCACGGTCAGGGCCGGGGTCATCACCAGCAGCGCCAGCACTCTCGGAACGGCCAGCTTCTTGAGCGGGTCGACCCCGAACGCGGTCATGGCGTCGATCTGGTTCGATGATTTCATGGCGCCGATTTCGGCGGTGATCCCGGCGGCCACCCGGGCGGCGATCATCACCCCGGCCAGGACCGGACCGAGTTCGCGGATGATCGAAATCGACATGATTCGGCCGAGATAGTTCTTGGCGCCGAAATCGGCCAGCTCGAGCGAAAAAGCAAGGGCAAAACCCTGCCCGGCAAAGATACCGGTCAGCACGACCAGATAAAGTGACTGGACCCCGACCCGGTACATCTGTTCGAGCACTTCGCCGCCGTAAAACGGGCGACGGAACATCTGGCCGATTATGCGAAGGGAAAAGAAGAAGAAGGCCTGCAGTTCGTAGGCGAAGTGCTTGAGTCGCTGGTTCAGGGCCGAAAAGATAGCGTCCTTCCTTTCCATTCCGTTCCGGGTTGAACAATATTAGGACCGCACATCGTTCAAGTCAAGGCAATTTGGTCTTGGACAACGGCTTGGATCGGGTATATTGGAGCCAACACCGACCGGCCGAAGGCGCGTATATCTGCTGAGACGAAGTTCCGACCGGTATGACCAGAGGATTAGACGATAGCGACTTATGTACAATAACACAGGACAAAAACGCGGCCACGCCGTGGCCCTCTTTTCCGGCGGACTCGATTCGGCGCTGGCCATTCTGCTGATGCTGCAGCAGAATATCGAGGTCACCGCGCTCACCTTCATGACCCACTTCGGCTGCGATCTGGGTGATCGCTCCTCGTGTGGCTCCAACCCGTACCCGGCCGCCGAAAAGTTCGGATTCAACGTTAAGCTGATGCATCTCGGGCAGAAGTTTGTCGACATCGTCGAGAACCCCCGTTTCGGCCGCGGCAAGAACATGAACCCCTGCACCGACTGCCGCATTCTCATGCTGAACGAGGCGAAAGCGTTCATGGAGATGATCAACGCCGATT
>CAYPYM010000572.1:0-2384 GCA_964414435.1 uncultured Ignavibacteriales bacterium
CCTCGGGCTTGGTCGTGAAGAAAGGCTCGAAGACGCGGTCCATCCTTTCATCGTCCATCCCCTCCCCGGTATCTCTCACGGAGATTGCCACATATCGTCCGGGTTTGACGGTAGCGTGTCGAGCAACATAATCCTTGCCCAGAATCGCGCTTTGAACTTCGAGGATGAAGGTGCCGCTGTCGGCCCAAGGTACGCAGATGGTTCCGTTCGGTTCCGACTTCTCGCTCCCCAGATTTCTGGAGGGTTGCGTCTCGATCAATAATCAAGACTCCGGAAACGGCGCCGAGCTCATCACGGACCGGTACTCGCAGACTCCTGACGGAAAACTGTCTATCGTCGGTGGATTGATCGTCGTCAAGTGCATACGCGGACCCCGTGCTCAGGACTTGTGGATCGATAGAGCAGTAATCCCCGGCCCTGTCATGCGCGAACAGATCGTAGTCGTTCTTCCCGATAATCTCGTCACTGCTGTTCCCGTGCAGCCGACGCACGAATGCAGAATTGCAGGCAACGAATCGAAGCGACGTGTCCTTGAGATAGACTGGGTCCGGAATGGTGTCGAGAACGGTGCGAAGGAGCCTTCGTTCCTCCGAGATAGCATGTTCAGTGGCAACCGGCCGTTCGATTTCCGAGTTGAGCGACATCGTCTTCTCGCTGACTCGTTGCTTCAGAGTTTCGGTGAGCCCACGAAGCTCGTCCCGTGTTCTCACCAGATCGGCGTTCTGCCTGACCGCCGCCTCGTAGGTCGATAGCAGAAGCTTCAAGGCCTGGAAACGATCGCTGGTAACTTGACAGGTATGGTCGGCGAAGTGCATGGCAATTCCGCCGCCGAGGTCTTTCTCTTCGCGCAACTCGTCATTCGCCATTGCGTCCCGAATTATAGGAATGAGTTGCGGTCTTTCGTAGGGCATTCGGATGAAGCTGTCCGCTCCGGTCTCGAGTGCACGCATCACTTCGCCAGGATCGGTAAACGAGGTAGCCAGAACAACCGGGATTCCCTTGAATCTCCCGTTGGTCTTGATGCGCCGGCACATTTGATAGCCGTCATCACCGGCATGACGATGTCGCTGATGAAGAGGTTGGCCTGGTGTTTCTCGAGAGCTTGTAGTGCACAATGCCCGTCCGGCGCCAACACGACCCTGTAGTTCGCCTTCTCGAGCAGGTGTTTGAGCTGCTCAGCTTGAGTCGGGCCGTTTCCAACTATGAGTACTTCGGTTGGGTGTTGTACGCGTTTCGCGTTCATAGTGCATCCCCGACGAAAAAGGCCCTGAAACCACCGTGGCGACGAACTCGAAGACAATCCATTTGGGACCATCCCCAGCCCGCCTTGAGAACACGGCAAACGCCGTGGGAGTCGGCGTCAGGACAATGCGATGATCGCAGCCGAGTGCTGGCTGAAATCCCATTGGAGCCAGGCAGGATACCAAGTACAATACGCGTAGGACGAAAGGCGGGAGGCCAATTCAAACTCGGGTCAAACCCAGAGCTTACACTTATGTTTAAAGGTACTTCCTATTCCGTTCGAAATCCACTCGCTCTCCTCTGTCGAGACCGCACAGGCAGCCACCATCATTCCGGCGACGATCGTCTGAGGGCCTTCCTCCGACCCCTCCGAAGCACCCTGGGTCCGCCGGAGTGTTTACGAGGACAGCCGGTACGGCGATCCATTGGAGTCTACCGCAGAGCCTGACGGATTATGGTTGCAAGTGAGTCCCGAGAAACGGGTTTCTGAAGAAAGTGGACGTTGGTTGTCAATCGACCTCGTTCGCTGACTATGTCGCCTACAAAAGAGCGTGCCATATCTGTTGCTGTCTCGGGCGACCCGGCGGCAAGGACGGTGTACCCGAGTTCCTCGAGGGAGAGCTTGGCAAACTCAAGGAGAGGAGCTTCGGCTTCGACGAGGAGAATCGCCTCCGTGCCGGTGACCGGTTGCGTCAGCTGAGAAGCATAAGCAATTATTGGATATGGGGCATCGTGGCGCTGGATGTAAACTCGAAAGGTCGTGCGCTCGTTCGGCTCGCTGTAGGCGTTGATGAAGCCTGCATTCTGTTTGACGATTCAGTAGACAGTAGTGAGTCCGAGACCGGGCCTTTTCCTACCTGCTTGGTACTGAAAAGCGGCTCAAGAGCGTGATTCAGAGTTTCCTTGTCCATCCTCAACCGGTGTCGCCTACTGCGAGCAGAATATAGCGGCCGGGGACAAGACCGGCGTGCCTGACACTGTAGTCGGCGTCGAAGAATATTGCGTCGGTTTCGATCGTGTTTTCAACGGGACCCTGGATTGGGTCTCGCGCATTGAGGACCAGATTGACGAGGATTTGATCCACCTGGCCCGGATCCATGAGCACCGGCCAGATGTTGTCCCGGGGGCTCCCCTTGGGTGTA
>CAYPYM010000572.1:2394-2663 GCA_964414435.1 uncultured Ignavibacteriales bacterium
CTTCCCCGATCTGACGGCTAAGCATTCTCAGGACTGCGCTACTGACTGGTTCAAGTCGATCACATTTGGCGGTGTAGTCTATTTGCGGCCGAAGGCGAGAAGCTGCCCGGTCCACTCGGAGGCAGGGTTTTGGATCCGCTCGGCAATATCGCCTATGGGCCGGCCTTCGGGCAGGCGGTGGACCAGGATTTCAGCGTACCCGGTAAGCTCCATTGACAGCAACTGAAACTGCCGCGCGTGAAGTTGACGCTCGGAGCCCCGGCCGAAGT
>CAYPYM010000573.1:0-2661 GCA_964414435.1 uncultured Ignavibacteriales bacterium
GCCGAGGATGAGCAGCGCCGTTTTGCCCTCGGCGAGCAGGGCGGGGTCGGAAATTCGGAACGCCCCGAAAAAGAGCTGCACGAAGCCCCAGACGCCGGCGAACGCGACGATGCCAACGATAAAATACATCAGGTTGGCGGTGTTGAGGACCTTGTTGATCCGTTCGAAATCGTGCTCGGCGAGGAATTTGGAGATGTAGCGGGTGAGCGCCGAGGTCAGGCCGAGATCGAGCAGGGAGAAGTAGAAGATCGTCTGGAAGATAATGACCCACACGCCGTAGCGGGCGTCGCCCAGCACGCCGGTGATGTACGGCACGAAGAAAAAGGTGATCGTGATCCTGATCAGGTAGGCGAACCAGGAGGAGAAGACGTTGCGGAAAAGCTGTTGCCGTACGTTGAGCATCGGTCCCTGTATCGTTCGGTCGAATGTTACGCGTATTGCGGGCGCGGCCACTGCCGTCGCGGACAGGGTCAACTTGGGGAGTCGAACCTCCGGATGCAAGTTTCAAACGGGGGAGAGGGGAGGCGGCCCGGATGAGGGAGAGATTTTTCAGCTTGAAACGAGCGGCCGGAATGTATAACGTGTGGCTGTTTTCTCACTATTGTGGTGAGAAAGCCACTGACAAAGCGAGTTTGTCAGTGGCACGGGAAGAACCGATCTATGAGGATCCCGATCGATGAACCGAACGATCACGCTCGTTTTCGCAGTCCTTTTGATTCTGAGCATAAGCGCCTTCGGCGCCTCCGAGCGGCCATCGCTGCTCGGTTTCGCGCCGGCTTATCCGGCCGATTCGCTGCCGGCGTTCACCGGGCCGAATGCGTACCCCCGACCGGGTCGCACGCACGCTGTTGAAGTGCTGCTCGAGGTGAGCAAGAAGGGGAAGGTCACCGGAATGGTCGCCGCCGATTCGTCCGATCGGTACCTGGTCGACTACGCCCGTGCGTATTTGTCCGAGCTGGATTTCGTGCCTGCCGAACGGAACGGGAAGAAGGTGGATTCGAAGCTGCCGTTGTGGGCGACCTTCGGTACGCGGCGCAGCCGGCCCGAGATCGCGTTTGCGATTGACCGCGGAGCGCAGGTGACCGATCGCGCGCGCTATTTCGAAGCGGTCGAGGCCAACGGGATCGTGCTCCCCGCACTCAGGAATTTCCCGTCCTATTTCGAGGAGGTGCACTCGTCGGACACGCTCAAGCCGTACCCGTTTGTCCTGTTGAAACTGACGCTCGACCCGGAGGGGCGACCGACCGCGATCGATACGGTTCTTTCGACTCAGCCGGGGCGCGCCATGACGACGGCGTCGGCGGCGCTCTGGGCCGACTACGCTCCGGCGACGGTCGACGGCAAGCCGGTGGCGAGCGACTGCTATCTGCTCGTATCGTATTTTCCGCAGGTGGTGTATCCCACAAGGCGCTGGACGCCCGGCCGTCCCGATTCGATCCCCGCGATCGAACGCTGCCGGGTGGCTTTGTTCGCCGACACAGTCGGGTTGATGGCGAAGCCGATTCCGCGGCGTCTTCCGGGGAGCTCGCTGTCTCTGCGCGAGGCACGGGGGATCGGGGGAACGGTGAGCGCAGTTTTTGCGGTCGATACGAGCGGGGCGATGCGCGCGAGTGCGGCCGATGTGGTATCGCGGTCGGTGTGGTCTGTTTTGCGGCTGATGGCAAAGCGTATGGCGTTTTATCCGGCCCGTGATTATCAGGGGAGGCCGCGGTTTTACTCCGGTCCGGTGCGGCTGATCTTTGATGGTAGTGAGAAAGTACGAATAGAATACGTATGGTAGGTCTTGGCGACGGTTTCCCGTTGTCTCCCGTAAGTTGCTTCCCTCTAAAACGATACGCGAAATGAGCGGCGGTTCCAGGTGGGCCGCCCGGCGCATAAAGTGCGTCGGATCAGGTCGCAGGTATTGCCGTTAAATTTCCCGGCCAGCTATCCCTATATTGCTCAAGGACTAACGCAAGCTCTCCTGTCGGCGCCCGGCTTTCGGCACAATTGTTGTGCAACGTAGGGTGCGATTTGGATCGCGCCGTCGAAGGGCCGGGGAAGAAAACTATAAGTGCCGGTGTACAAGAGGAGAGTGGAAAATGGAAAGGGCGACCCAGATGTTGAACTTACTGTCGGCGTCAGTGATGCTGGTGACCGGCGGGTATATGCAGGTAGCGTTTGACCACCTGCTTTCGACCGGATTCAGGACCGCAATCGGCATCGTTGCGCTGGTATATTTTTTCCTGAATTTGTCGCATATGAGTGCGGTCGGCGATGGTAAATCGACATCATGTGTCGGCCGTCAGGCGTGAGGAAATATTCGCTTGACAACAGGTGAAATCGACTTATTATTCGCTTCTGTTTGGGAAGTTGATGAGGGAAAAAGGTTTGGAAAAGAGGAAGTTAAAAGCAAAGTTTGTCTGTACGTTGACGGCGGCATTGCTCGTGCTCGCCGCAGCCGTCGTTTCCGCTGATGAAATCAAGCCTGAGATCGCGACGGCGTTGAACGATGGTGATACGGCCCGCGCGATCACGATGATAGAAAACGACATCTCGCTCGACAAGTCGTACCACTTCAATTACTACCTGCTCGGCATGATTTACTTCAATCAGGGCAAGTACGAGCAGGCCCGCGACCAGTTCCTTACCGCGATCGACAAGAAGGGTAAGGACATGCAG
>CAYPYM010000574.1:0-2659 GCA_964414435.1 uncultured Ignavibacteriales bacterium
GAGGTTATAGTGCTTTGAATATGTTTTGACAAGTTGGGACAGAATGATGTTTTTTATTTATTTCCCAGCGCGCCGTCTAAAATGTACAAACTACCACCCCTGAATCTTGCACTTACTAACAGTCCTTTTCCGTCGCTAGAAATACTTGCGGTACTGCATTGTGAATCCTCCTGTCCGAAATTGACATCATACCCATAATCAGCAATTTTTCGAGATTTACCTGTTTCCACATCGATAACATCAAGTCTTGCAATTTTCTCAACAGAAGATCCAATGTATATTTTTTTACTGTCGCGCGACCAGGCCATACAATAATTCCAAGCGGAAGGATTGACCGGCGGCACAATTATTTTAGTTTTTTTACCATCTGGAGAAATCAGGCGAATCTTTTTATTTTGTTTTAGTGCTATCCATTTATCGTCAGGTGACCAGGAGGGCAAACCATATGAATATGCAGAATCAGGTAAATGAACCGTTTCACCATTTCCTATGGGTACAATCACCCGGTAAGTAGTATCACCATTTATTATACGAGCATATAACCTGCTGCCATCCGGCGACCAGCAGGGATTTAGGACAATTAAACTATCCGGAAACATAAGCACAGGCTTTCCACCTTCAGTACTGGAAACCCATAATTCTCGGATAGAATTTTTGCCTGAATGATTGATAGCTATGCGTTTACCATCCGGCGAAATTACAGTCATATAAATTTCACCTGAATCGGAAGGAAAGTCGGTATTTGTTACTATCGGGTGTTCTGTTCCTTCTCCATTTGTCATCCAGATTTCATTTTTACCCGTCCGTTCCGTAATATAAGTCATAAGTTTTCCATCACTGGATACTGTTGCAGAGTATTCATTTACCGAAGTTGCAATAAGGGATTTTAACGGCGATCCGTCAAAAGGGAGTTTCACAATATCATAGTTTGTATTGCTTACTCCCATAAGAATTCGTTTACCGTCAGGTGAAACAGAGTTTAGAGACTCGCCTTGCTCGGAAGATGTAATACGGGTAAGAGTTTCATCTTCAGTGTCGCCAATCCATATTCCTTTATCATCGGAGAGCACAATCCTCCGTGAATCGGGAAGCCAATTGAAAAAGGGCGGCTGGGGAAAAATCTTTTTAGAAAATATTTTTTTTGGTTTTGCATCAGGTCCATCCGGCCAGGGAAGGATCCAGAATTCAACAAGGCTGGATGTAAATGTCGTCAGCCCTATTTTTGAACCATCGGGTGAGAATTGCATATAAACCGGAGAATAGCCGCCGGCCATTTTAAAAGGGGCAGGTAGGTATCTTCTTGTTCCATTGCCTTCAGGATCGGAAATAAAGACTGTAGCGGAATCTCCGAAAGTAGAATCCACCAGGCTTGCTTCAGTCAAGCAGGCTAATGTTTTGTTATCCGGTGAAACGGCAGCCGACATTATCCTAAATGGAAGAATGCTTTTGGGATTACCTCCTGCAAGTCCTATTGACTTTAGCCTACCATTGGAGTAAAAATAGATGTCTTTTCCATCGGGCGACCAGAATTGGGCATTCAATTCTTCATCAGTAGTTAATAAAGCAGATCTGGGATTATCCAGAGAACGATCACGTAGTTCGTATTCGCCATTAACAAATTTTAGAAAGGCAATCGATTTCCCGTCCGGTGACCATATGCCATTAGATACAATACCATCTGTTTCAAAAGGAGTGTATTTATAATTTGAAAGATTTATTTCCTGTTTTGCAGAACTATTAGTTAAAAAATTCCATATAATCAGAGCAACACATAAAACAGCAAACACTGTTGATATCAATCTCCATTTCTTAATTTCTTTTTTACGCTCCTTAGCTACCGGAATAGCCTGCTGAATTCTTGATGCAGTCCTTGAACCTGTTGATACTCTTTTTAATCTTCTTAAATTTCTTGCAAGCTCCGCTGCCGACTGGCACCTGTCCAGCGGATCTTTCTCAAGGCATTCCAGAATCAGCCTGTCAAGTTCAGGATCTATCTCTTGTTTTTCTTCAGAGATTGGCGGAACATCCGTATTTACAATTTCATAAACCAATGCGGCTTCGTGCATTCCCTTGAAAGGGGATTGACCTGCAAACAATTCATAAAGCACTACGCCGAGAGAGAAAATATCCGTTCTGTGGTCAACGTCCTGTCCCTGTATTTGTTCGGGTGACATATATCCCATCGTTCCGAGTGTAGTTCCCGCTTTTGTAAGTCTGCTGATATCTTTTGAAGAATAAAGTTTTGCAAGCCCGAAATCCATTATCTGAACAATTCCGTCCTTACGTATCATAATGTTATCGGGTTTAATATCCCTGTGCACTATTCCTTTCTCGTGTGCGGCGGCAAGTCCCTCGGCTACCTGCGCGCTTATTTCAAGTTTTTGTTTATCGGAGAGAGTTTCCTTTTTGTCGGATAAAGTTTTCCCGTCAACAAACTCCATCGCAATGAATAACTGTTTATCTCCTTCTTTATTCTCATATTCTTCAATCGAATAAATTGTGCAGACGTTAGGATGATTCATTGCAGAAGCTGTTTTAGCTTCCTGAATGAAGCGTGATTTCTCATCTTCGGTTGCTGTAAGTTTTAAAGGTAGAAACTTCAGCGCAACAAAGCGGTCGAGTTTGGTATCCCGGGCTTTGTAGACCTCACCCATCCCAC
>CAYPYM010000575.1:0-2654 GCA_964414435.1 uncultured Ignavibacteriales bacterium
GTCGCTCGATGAGCGCAAGGAGATGCTCCAGTACCATCCCGATGTCAAGGAAGAAGGACGGCGCGAACTGCAGGTCGGGCCCAGCAAGGGGTACCGTATCGCCCACGAGATGGCCGATGTCCTCGAGGCGAAGAGCCGGGTCGATCCGGCCCATATCGACCTGACCAAGATCGATTACGAAACCGATGTCCTCGTGATCGGCGGCGGCGGCGCCGGCACCTCGGCCGCGCTGCTCGCGGCTGAGATGGGCGCCAAGGTCGTGATCGCGACCAAGCTCCGTCACGGCGACGCCAACACGATGATGGCCGAGGGCGGTATCCAGGCCGCTTCCAAGGGCCACAAGGATTCGCCCTATTTCCACTATCTCGATGTCATGGGCGGCGGGCACTTCAAAAACACGCCGGAACTGGTCGAGACGCTGGTGACGCGGGCCCCCGACGCGATCCAGTGGCTCGAGGGTCTCGGCTGCAATTTCTCGAAGTTCGACGACGGCACGCTGAAGACGATCCACGGTGGCGGCACCTCGCGCAAGCGGATGCATTTCGCGGCCGATATCACCGGCGCCGAGATCATGCGGACGATCCGCGACGAAGCAAGGAACCGGGCGGGCGATATCCGGGTGGTCGAGTTCTCACCGGCGGTCGAGCTGATTCTCGATAAAGACGGCGCCTGCGCCGGGGCGGTGCTCTACAACATGGAGACCGAGGAATACACCGTGGTCAAGGCCAAGGCGGTCGTCATGGCGACCGGCGGCTGCGGCCGCCTGCATATCCAGGGCTTCATGACCACCAACCACTACGGCGCCACGGCCGACGGTATCGTGCTCGGCTATCGCGCCGGTGTGCCGGTCTGTTTCCTCCACACCGTGCAGTATCACCCGACCGGGGTGGTGTTCCCGGAACAGGCCGAGGGGATCCTGATCACCGAGAAATTCCGCGGCTCGGGCGCGAACCTGGTCAATATCGACGGTCAGCAGTTCGTCAACGAACGCGAGCCGCGCGACGTCGAGGCGGCTTCGATCATTAAAGAGTGTATCGTCAAGGCCAAGGGCGTTCCGACTCCGGCCGGCAAGCTCGGTATCTGGCTCGACTCGCCGATGATCGAGATGCTTCAGGGTGAGGGCACGGTGGAGCGCGAATTCCCCGGCAAGTACATTCTGTACAAACGGTTCGGAATCGATATCGCCAAAGAGCCGATGCTCATCTACCCGACGCTGCACTACCAGAACGGCGGGCTGGAGTTCCGGAACACCGGCGAAACGCGCGTGAAGGGCCTGTTTGTCGCGGGCGAGGTCGGCGGCGGAATCCACGGCGAGAACCGTCTCATGGGCAACTCGCTGCTTGATATTATCGTCTACGGACGGATCGCCGGCAAGACGGCGGGCGAGTATATCCAGACCCGTCAGCACGCCGATACGCTCACGCTCGATCATGTCGTGAAGTACAATCAGGAGGTGGAGTCGACCGGCGCCGGGATCGACCGGGTGTCGCCGATGATCCTTCCGGATTACACCGATCCGGTGGTGCGGGAGCGTCAGTTGACCTCGCACTATGTCGGGACGCTGCGGTAGGGGAGACGCTGGCCCGAGAACGAGAATGTAGTTCCCTTTCTTTTCCCAAAAGAGAGAGCCGCGGTCGAAAGATCGCGGCTTTTTCGTGTGTACGTTTGCTTGTGCGGGCGGAGAATCGATCGCCGGGTGCGCTATCTCATCACCTTCATCCTCATCCTCGTCCGTAATGCTGTCCACCCCTCATTCGTCATCCCGGCGTAGGCCGGGAACCAGAAACGTTTCGGTGGCTCGTATGCTGCGATTGAAACTCAGTCCCTCGATATGCGGCTTGACTGGGTGGCGGCCTTCGCCGCCACGACGATCGTACGCGAACACTCCTTTTGTCATTCCTGCGAAAGCAAAAACCCAGGCTTTCGGCAATCCTCTGGAATCATGCTGTCGCAATGGCGACAATGGGAGGTGATTGCAGGAACCTCAGAAGATAGGACACTTGACGAGAGTCACTCTGCACGCTCCACAGACACGACAAACGACTCTACCGCGAAGCGAATCAGACTTGGTTTTGTAGTGCAGGTCCACTCCGCTCGTATAGCTATGCCCTGATCATTGCACTCGGCCACGCTGATGTCCTGCGATTGATTGATGTACAGGCGACCTTCCCTGAAATACGGCTTCCACTGATTCACGGTCAGGCAATACATGTGAGGTTTCTCAAGGATCGTCGCCAGGGAATAGTCGAAGCCGTTCTGCCGGCCATGAGAGAGTGTGTCGCCGACCTCCCAGCCATATTGATAGTCCTCACCGCAACTCGGCGGTGAGCAATCCAGGGCCGCAACGAAGTAGTGTATTCCCCTTCGGTCACCCCACGAGGACCCCCTGATTTCGGCCATGTCAAGCTGGCCCAAGGCAATGTTGTCATCGGTCAAAACAAGCATACCAGAGTCCGCTCTGTTGAATTCTCGGAACAGCGTATGACCAAAACCCAACACAGCGGGTCGGCTCCAATATGTAGCGATAAGCATCTGGCGCGTTGTGACATTTCCGTGGTCGAACACCAGTCGTACGCTATAGTCATCGTTCTGAGCCGAAGCCAGTTCGTCCTTCTCCGAACAACCACATACATCATATTCGCAACGCCTCCGCC
>CAYPYM010000576.1:0-2652 GCA_964414435.1 uncultured Ignavibacteriales bacterium
CGGGTTTGTCGAGGCGATGCGCAGTCACTCGGTGCAGATCGAACTGAGCGAATCATGTCGGGGGGCGGTCGATGGCTGCGGGACCGGTGGTGACGGCGCCAACACTTTCAATATCTCCACGGCGGCCAGCCTTATTGTCGCCGCGACCGGCGTGCCGGTGGCCAAGCACGGCAACCGTTCGATCAGTTCGAAGTGCGGATCGGCCGACCTGCTCGCCGGGCTCGGCGGGAATATCGATCCCGGCCCCGATACGGTGAAGCGCAATATCGAGGAGGTCGGGTTCGGCTTTATGTTCGCCCCGCGTTTCCACCCGGCCATGAAACACGCCGCCCTGCCGCGCCGGGAGCTGATGGTGCGGACCTTCTTCAATATTCTCGGGCCGATGACCAACCCCGCCGGGGTCCGTCGGCAGGTGATCGGCGTGTACAGCCGCGAGGTCATGTACCTGGTCGCCGAGGTGCTCGCTTTGACCGGGGCCGAGCACGTGCTCGTTGCCCACTCGCGCGACGGACTCGATGAGTTCTCAATCACCGCCCCGACCGACTATATCGAGGTCAAAAACGGCTGGATCGCGCGGAACACCCTCAGCTCTGAAGATGTCGGGCTGCCCGAGCGGTACCCCGGTGTGCTCGAAGGGGGCGACGTTATGCAGAACCGCGCGATCCTTCAGGATATGTTCGAGTGTGTCGAATCAGCTTATCGCGATGCGGTCCTGCTCAACGCCGGCGCGATGGTGTACGTGGCCGGGAAAGCCGAGTCGATCCGGGAAGGGATCGAGATGGCGGCGAAGGCGATCGACACCGGCGCGGCAAAAGAACTGCTTGACCGATGGATCGCGGAGTCGCAAACTTAGAGGATGAAGTCGACCGAAGAACGCCTTGATTCACCTGCCGAGCCTGCCTCAGCGCCCCACGGCTTTCTGAACGGACTCCGGGACTACCTCGCCAGTGTCCGGCTTTTCTCCGCCAATGCCCGCCTCTATCTGCTCGGCTCGTTTCTGATGGGCCTCAATTTCCAGGTGTTCAACCTGCTCCTGAACCTCTATCTGAAGGAGATGGGCTTTCCCGAAGGGCAGATCGGCCTGGTGGCGTCGGGTCGCGCGGTCGGCATGACGATCATGGCGATCCCGGTGGCGATGGTCCTCAGCCGGGTCCGCCTCAAACCGATACTCATGGTCAGCGTCACGATCTTTGCCTTTTTCAGCATCTTTGTGGTCAGTCTCGATCGCCTCGAACTCCTGATCGGCTTTGCCATCCTGTCCGGGATGTCGTTTGCGTTCTACCGAGTCGCAGGCGGACCATTCTATATGCGCAATTCCTCCAAGCGTGAGCGGACCCATCTTTTTTCGTTTTCGTTCGGCGTCATGATCATGGCCGGTATGGTCGGCTCGCTTGCGGCCGGACAGGTCGCCGCCTGGCTGACCGAACGGACGGGGGACGTCATCCTGGCGTACCGCTACACTCTCTACGGTGGCATCGGAATCAGCCTGCTGGCGCTGATCCCGTTCATGTTCATCAAAGCCGCGCCGCCGTCGGCTGAAGAGAACCGCCTCGTTTTTTCAAAGGAACGCTTCCGTAAGCGCGGCCTGTTTTATTTCAAGATAGCCTCGACCAATCTGCTCATCGGTACCGGCGCCGGGCTGGTCATCCCGTTCCTCAATCTGTATTTCCGGGATCGATTCAACCTCTCGGCCGATACGATTGGAATCTATTTCTTCCTCGTGGAGTTCTCCATGCTGGCCGGGACGCTCGCCGGACCGGTGATCGCCCGCAGCTACGGGCTCGTGCGCACGGTCGTAATCACCGAGATCGCGTCGATACCGTTCATGCTCGTGCTATCCTATACCTATTTCCTCCCGCTGGCGGTATTCGCGTTTGTCATTCGCGGCGGTCTGATGAACCTCGGTTCGCCGATCGTGACGAATCTCGCCATGGAACTCTCCGACAAGGACGAGCAGGGGCTGGTGAATGCGCTGCTGATGGTGTCGTGGACCGGCTCGTGGATGGTGTCGACCGCGCTCGGGGGCACCCTGATCCAGTCGTACGGCTACACGGTCGCGATGAACATCACGATTGTTCTTTACGTCGCCTCAGCGCTTGTGTTCTTTGTGTTTTTCCGTAAGTCCGAGGCACGCAGCACCGAATCGGCCGGCTGGGTGATACTGGGAGGGGCAACCGAATGAGTGATATTCTCAAAAAGATCGTGGCGGATAAGCGCGAGGAAGTAGAGACGCTCAAGATCGACACGCCGCTGGATTCGTTTCGCGACTCGTTGCGCCCTGACAGCGGTCGCAGTTTCAAGGCCGCCGTCGACCACACCGACCGCACGAATATCATTGCGGAGATCAAGCGCGGATCGCCCTCGCGAGGGATCCTCTCGGACGAATTCAACCCGATGGTCCTCGCTCGTCGCTACCGCGATGGGGGCGCGGCGGCGCTTTCCGTGCTCACCGAGCAGAAGTACTTTTTCGGGCGGCACGAGTTTTTGGAGCTGGCCGGCGCGGAGTCGGAATTGCCGGTCCTCTGCAAAGATTTCATCTTTGATTCGTATCAGATATACTATGCTCGGTTGATGAAAGCCGATGCGATTCTGCTGATAGTTCGCCTGCTGCCGCCGGAGACGCTCACCGAGTTCATCGGCATTGCCAGATCG
>CAYPYM010000577.1:0-2640 GCA_964414435.1 uncultured Ignavibacteriales bacterium
AAGCGACGATTCTATCGGCAGCGTGCGGGCATCGTCCATTTCAGCCCACTGTGCCTGGTCATAGGTCTTGAGTGTCGGTGTGTCTTCGGCAAGCATGAGCTTCATCCGGATGAACGCGTTCATGTGAGAATCGGCCAGGTGATGCACTACCTGCCGGATCGTCCACTTCCCCGGTCCGTACGGCGTGTCGAGCTGACTGTCGGAGAGCGGTTTGACTGTGGCAGCAAGTTTCGGCGGAAACTGCCGGATAATGTCGATCTTTTCCTGTCTGGTCGGCGACTGACTCATAATGCGGTGACTCCATGAATTGGTGATTCGGCACTTGAACGATTATGAGACGTAATACGAGACAAAACCAGGGCCGGTTTAGAAATTCGTCACCGGCCCCGGAGATTTGTGCTGAAAAAGCCCGACTTACCGACAACCGAAGTGCCCGATCAGTCCCCCGTCTGACGGATCACATCGAGCAAGGTGCCGTCGCGCCATTCAACCACATGAACGACTTCGCCGGAAGCCTCCGGGGTTGCCGGGATCGTTCCGAACGACTCGGCCTTGACTTTTGCCGCAGTTCGTCGATCGTGACCAGCTGGATCCCGAACTCCTTCCCGCGTTCGAGGACGGCCTCTTTATAACGGCTCTTGCTCTGCGGATTGACCGCGGCGTATTCCTCGGTCACGACCACATCGATAACCTCACCCGGCGTGGTCCGGGTGTACACCCGGTCGACCACTTTCGGGAAACCCTTGCCGTTCTTGCCGGTCGCAAGCGGCATGAAGATGATCGTGAGGTCGGCCCCGGCCGCGACATCCTGGCCGCCGCCGATGCCGCCGATAATCCGCCCGCCGGCGCATACCGTATTGAGGTTGAACTCGAGATCGATCTCGAGCGTCGAGAGCACCGCCAGATCGAGCAGGTTGACCGCCGATTCCTTGTTGGCGACCGAGGCGTAGTACGAGGTGGTGATTTCGTGATGGTTGGGGTTTTTGATCATCGATTCGAACATGCGCGGGCTCGGCTCGAACAACTGGCCGTGCATCAGCTTGCTCAGCGTGCCCTCCTCGAGCATATCGACATGAAGCGAGGTCACCCCGCCGATCGAGAAATCGGCGCGGATCTTCTCCTGCTTCAGCATCTGGCGGATATTCTCCAGGATGAGCAGCCCGGCGCCGCTGCCGACCTGGAACGAGAAGTTGTCCTTCACCACCCCGGCCGCCTTTATCACCCGGGTGATATTGTCCGCCACCTGCGCGTTGAACGGATTCGAGCGAGCCGTGCCGACATCGAGTGTACCCGACCCGCTCCCCGAGTTCAATCCCGGATCATCGACCTTGACCACGAAATCGACCTGCTCCATGGAGAGCGGGGTCGGCAACACGACCGTCTCGCTGACCGTCCCGGCCAGCAGGCAGACATACTCGGCGTACTCGGCATCGGCCGAAAAAAGCCCGACCGGGCCGCAGAGGTGTTCCGGCTTGCCGTAAAGACCGTTGGCGTTGCCCCAGCGGTCGGCAATCGGCACCGGTCCGAACGCGACCCGAATCTCGACCTCGCCCGTCTGCATCTTCCGCACCCGGTTGCCGTGCGAGAAGCCGACCCCGGCCCAGGGAAGCAGGTGGCCGGCGGTGATCTCGGCCCCGAGCTTTCGGTACGCGTTGCCGTAGACTCCGGAGATGACGCCTTCACGCACCGCCTCCATCAGCCAGGGGTCGACATGGTCGAAAAAGGCGTTGCCGTAGATCTTGATATCCTTCCTGCCCGAGCGCCGCAGTTCCGCCACCACCAGTTCCAGCCCCTTGTCACCCGTCCGATAATAGTGAGGATATGAGATCGTGTCGCCATCGCGAATAACCTCCATCACTTCCGCGAGCGGCACCACTTTGTTGCGCCGATGGGGTATCCGCGAGACGATGCGCCGTCCGACCAGCCGTCCGGAATAAACTTTTTCGTTGAACGCCGACTCGAAATGGTCGTATGTTTTACCGTTGTATTTCATTGCCTTCTCCACACCTGAAATGTCAGGCGAAGACTACGGCAAGAACCGAAAAAAGTCAACTGGCGCGATAAACCTATGATCGACCGGGACCCATGGAACTGATTCACGCCGACAACATATCCTTCAGGTATGAAACCCAGGCGGAAGAAATCCTCACCGGGGTCAGTCTGCGAGTCGATTCAAAATCGCACATCGGCCTGATCGGCAACAACGGCTGCGGCAAGTCGACTCTGTTTGATCTGCTGCGCGGACGACTGACTCCCAGCGGGGGCAGCCTGACCGTGCAGCCCGGGGGCGTGCTCGGGTATCTGCCGCAGGAAGTCGGATTCGATGAAACCGTAACCGCCGCCGATTACCTCTGGCAGGCTCGATCCGACCTTCAGAAGCTGCGCCAAAAGCTCGACGCGACCGAACCGACCGCGCTCGCTTACGCCTCGCTCGTGGCGCAGTATTACGAAACCGGCGGGGGCCTTCTCGAGGCACAGATCTCACGGCTGGTAGCGGGGTTCCGACTCGATAAACGCGTCCTGGCCATGCCGCTCGCCCAGCTCAGCGGGGGCGAAAAGACAAAAACCGCCCTCGCCCGCCTTCTTCTGATCGAACCCGACTGTCTCCTTCTCGATGAGCCGACCAATCACCTTGAAATC
>CAYPYM010000578.1:0-2639 GCA_964414435.1 uncultured Ignavibacteriales bacterium
ACCACTTGTCAAGAACTTTTTAACCCCCTCACACAAATCCGATGACGCGTAGTAGTAAAATCAGAGGTTATCCACACTCCGGCCCACCTCCAAAGAGAACCCTGGACCCGGCCCAAAACCGTCTATCCAGGCCTCTCGAATAAGCCTCCCGAGGACCCCGTCGATGAGATTAATCCGGTCGCCGTCCACGACCGACGGCACGTTCCGAGACGCCCCGCCTCAGGGGGCCAACGGTCCCCTCCGTGACCTGGACCCAGCTTCGCGCGGGCGCCCGTTTCCGACCCCGGTCAACCACCCCGCCGAAACCGATCCACGGCCTTCCGATTGCTTCAGTTTGTGAAAGAATTCACGTGCTCGGCTCGGCGGACGGCCCCTCGTGCGTCTTCGCTGCCCGTCGTCAAGATGGCTTCGATCGGCCCTACCAGAGGCTATTGACGGCGTTTGTATGTGAAGCAGTTCACAATCTCGGTTGGTCATTGGCCTCTCCACCACTCCGTTTCGGACGCTCCCTGCACCTTCAAATGTGATGGTCCATAGTCCATATTAGAACCGGCCGAGCGGAGCTGCGGAGGCGGTCTTCGGCAGCCGCGGCAACCCGCTCAGATCAGTCGAGATTGTGAAATTTGTAACGAAGTTTACCTTCCGACGTGCCCCCCGGCCGGCCCGGAAGGATCAAAAGGCGTAGGTGAGACTCGACGACAGCAGGTACAGCTCGCTGTTGTCTTTGCGCTGGCTGTGCCATTCCCACTCGGCCGAGAAGAGCACGGAGAGATTGAGAACGGAAAATATCTTGATATCGCCTATGAGGTAGACCCGCTCGTAGACGAACCCGGTCTGAAAGCTGTTTTCGTATTTCAGGTCGCGATACCCGGTGGTCGACTCGACCGACGCGAATACCCCGCCGGCGGCGATATAGTCCAGATCGACCTTCAGCCCGCTCTCAAAATAGTCCTCGCCGTCGAATGCCAGGCTGTCGCCCGAGAGCCGCTTTTCGGTCAGCAGCTCGACATCGGGGCCGGCCGCCAAGCTCAGCGCGCCCACTTCCATGCCGCCCATTACCGACCCGCCGACCCTGAGATAGTCGGCGTTGATCCAGTCCCCGACCGAGTACACGACCCCCTCCAGATCGATATCCTGGCGGCTGAACCACCGGTCGCTCAGGCCGAGCCGGTTGTGGGCGTACATCTCGAAGCGGTGCTGGTCGTCCTGCTGATCCGGGCGATTGTAATTCTTGAATTCGTACCGGGCCGAAAAATCGAGGTTGCCGATCGGAAGGAAACCGAAAAACGAGCCCTCGGCGCCGAGCGAGCTGTAGTCCATCACCGACGAATCGGGGACGCTGCGGCCCGAGACGGTCAGGCTGAAATCGGCGAACGAGAAATCGGGAAACGACTTTTCCAGGCCCAGCTTCCCCCCCAGTCGGACGTAGTCGAACGAGGTCGACAGTCCGGATCGGAAATCCACTCCCTCGAACCGCGCCTGTGAAATCAACGAGACCGACTTACTCGTCGGGTAAGCCGCCTTCACCCGGCTGTAGCCGAATAGGTAACTATCGCCGAACTGGCTGGTCGGATCGAACCGGTTGCGCCACTCGAATTCATTGTCGATGTCCAGCCGCATCCGGCCGGGGCGAAGGTCCCAGTTGGAGATCAGCTTGAGCCGAAGGTAGTCGGCGGTCTGCTCGAGCGAGGTCTGCAGTTCCAGGCTGCGGTCGGCCAGCGGGTGGATAAACGCGGTGACCTGTCCCTTGACGTCGTCAAGATAGGTTGATTTGAGGGCCCATTCGGTGAGCGTGGAATCGGCCCCGTCGTAGTAGACCGAGTCGAGGAAATACTGCTGGGAGAGAAAATCGTAGCCGAGGCCGGCGCGAAGCGAGAGATCGGCGGCGAGGATCGGAGCTCCGAGGCCGAACGCAAGAACAAGGCATAGTACGACTGTGAAGGAACCCCGCTTGGCCACAATCACTCCGTCCTGGCGGATTGTCTGTCTATTGTCTATTCCCCGGGCTGACCGAGCTGCCGCCTCAGTTCATTGAGGGTCAACTGGGCGGCCTTGAGGGCAGCCACCGCTCCCTGGAATTGGCTGTTGTCCAGATGCTGGCGGGCCAGATCGAGCTGCTGCCTGGTCTGGTTGAGCAGCGTCTGCTGGGCCTCGTTGGCCGGGTCGACCGACTCGGCCAGCTTGTCGGCCTGATTGCGCAGCCGCTCGTAGCGCTGCTCCAGCGACTTCTGCCCGCCGCATTCACGCGCGGCCTGTGTCGCCAGTTCCTGACTGGTCTGGAGCGCCCGCAACGCGGCTTCTTCCTTCTCTTCGCCGGCCAGCTGCTGAGCCAGTTGGAACGATTCCTGCGCCCTTGTCATGAGCTGCCGGGCCGTCTCGGAACCGCAGTCGGCCACCATCTCGCCGGCCTGATCGAGAATCCGGCGGACATTTTCAACCCGCTTCTGGTAGGTGGCGTTAATTCGGTTCTGACGTCCCGCCGCTTCAAGCAGTTTCCGGGCCGTGTTCTCGACCTGGTTGTTGAGCTTCAGCGCCGCCCGGTACTGCTGACTGCGGTAGAATTCCCAGGCCCGATCGAGATTCGCTTTGGTCGATTGGTAGAGGTTCTGCAGACCATTATCGTTCACCTCCGAGAGCGA
>CAYPYM010000579.1:0-2636 GCA_964414435.1 uncultured Ignavibacteriales bacterium
TCGACGACCTCTCCGAACTGCTGCTGGTGATTATCGCCGGGCTGCTGCTTGGGATCGGCCTGGCCAAGGAACTGGGCATCTCGCACCTGTTCGTCTGCCTGATTATTGGGGCGGTGACCAACAACCTTTCGATGATGCATCGCCTGGTGTACGCCGAACTGCGGCAGACCGAAATGCCGTTCTACGTCGCGTTTTTCGTGCTCTCCGGCGCGAGCCTGCATATCGGCTCGCTGAAACATCTCGGCCTGCTCGGGATCGGCTACCTGATCGCGCGGCCGGTCGGCAAGATCCTTGGTTCGTACTGGGCGGGGAGGAAGTTCAAGGCCGAAACCCAGGTGACATCGAATCTCGGTATCGCGCTGTTTCCCCAGGCGGGAGTAGCGATCGGCATGGCCCTGACGGTGAATGAAATCTATCCCGAATACGGACAGGTGGTCTCGACCGTGATCCTGTCCTCGGTGATCGTGTATGAAGGCTTCGGACCGTTCCTCACCAAACTGGCGCTGGGGCGGGCGAAGGAAATCTATCTGCAGGAGTAGGGGGATCCGCGTTGCAGAGGAAACGACTTCGCCATGACTTTCTCCGCTGAGCGCGCCCGGCGCTTCGAACGGGCGCTGAAAGAACGCATCCTCGTTCTCGACGGGGCCATGGGCACCATGCTGCTGTCGTACGGCCTTCGGGAGGACGACTATCGGGGTGACCGGCTGGAGGACCACCCCAAACTGCTCGCCGGCAATCTCGATCTGCTTGTCCTCACCCGGCCCGATCTGCTCGAAACGATCTACCGGGCGTATCTCAACGCCGGAGCCGACATTATCAGCACCGACACGTTCAACGCCAACGCCGTGATGCAGGAGCGCTACGGGACGGCGCACCTGGTCGGCGAGATCAACCGGGAGGCGGCGCGGATCGCCCGGGATGCCGCGGACGCCTACGAAGAATACTTCCCCGACAGTACACCGCTGGTGGCGGGGGTGGTCGGGCCGACCGAGTTGCTCGCCGCCGCCCCCGATGATCAGAGCCTGCCTGCCTTCAAGCGCATCGAGCGGGGCCGGCTGATCGACGCCTACGAGGAGCAGGTCGACGGGCTGATCGAAGGCGGCGCGGACCTGATTCTGATCGAGACGATGTTCCACACCGGCAACATGACCGCGGCGCTCGAGGCTACCCAGCGGGTCTCGGATCGAATCGGCCGGAGGATCCCCACCTGGGTGTCGGCTACGCTCGACGAATCGCGCGATAATCTGCTGTCGGGGGAAACGCTTGAGATGTTTCACACCGCCGTGGCGCCGTTTGCACCGGTCTGTGTCGGACTCAACTGCGGTTACGAAGTGGCGGCGTTTCGGCCGGCGCTCGAGGCAATCGCGGGGTGGGAGGGGTATGCGGTCGGTGTGTATCCCAGCGCGGGACTCCCGAGCGACGAAGGTCTGTATCCCGATGATCCCGACAGCATGGCGGCGCTTATGCGCGAGTTCGCCGAGGACGGCCTGGTCAACGCGGTCGGCGGCTGTTGCGGTACGACGCCCGAACACATCCGGGCAATCGCCCTCGCCATGCGCGACATGAGCGCCCGCCCCCTTCTTTGACGGAACGAAAATCCCCGGCGACTGTTTGGAGAGATACAACCCGCGACCGACGCCGATTGCCGTTGTCGGGACCGGGGCGGTGTGGTATACTGAAGCGGCCGAATGCCCCGGCCGCGCCAACGAACAGGGCCTGCAACGCAACCAGACAAAGGATTTCAATCATGTCGATGGAAGATCTGTACCGGGAATTGATGATATCGATCGGAGAAGATCCGACCCGTGAAGGGCTGGTGAAAACCCCCCAGCGGGCGGCCCGCGCTTTCGAGTTCCTCACCCGCGGATACAAGGAGGATATCGGCGCGCTGATCAACAACGCGCTGTTCGAGGCCGACACGAACGAGATGGTGGTCGTGCGCAATATCGAGCTGTATTCGATGTGCGAACATCACCTCCTGCCGTTTATCGGCAAGGCCCATGTCGGCTATATCCCCAACAAGAAGGTGCTCGGCCTTTCGAAGGTCGCGCGGGTGGTCGATGCTTTTGCGCGGCGGCTTCAGATCCAGGAGAAACTGACCAAGCAGATCGCCGAGACGATCCAGGAGTACACCGGTGCGACCGGTACGGCGGTCGTGATCGAGGCGCAACACCTGTGCATGATGATGCGCGGCGTGCAGAAGCAGAATTCGATCATGACGACCTCGTGCATCCTCGGCGAATTCCATGAGGACACGGCAACCCGGGCGGAGTTTTTCAGTCTCATCAACAAGTAGACAGGTTGAACCCGAACGAAAGGGGCGGTTATGTACCTGACGATGAGCAAGAGATTCGAGGTGTCGTTGTCGTACCGGTGGCGCTGCCCGCGCTGGAGCGACGACGCGAACCGGGCGTATTTCGGCGACCGGTTCGGGGGGGAGCACGGCTACGGCGGTAATTTCACAGTATTCTTCGTCTTCACCGGCAAGGTCGACCATGACTCCGGCATGGTGATCAACATCACGAAAGTCAAGGAGCGGATCAATCCGCTTCTCGCCCAGCGTTACGACCACAAATATCTCAATATCGATACGCCGCCGTTCGACCGGATCGTGCCGTCTCCGGAACATATCGCAC
>CAYPYM010000580.1:0-2636 GCA_964414435.1 uncultured Ignavibacteriales bacterium
TGCCTCGGGTGAACGAGATCGCGGCCGACGTCGTGAAGGAGCTGGGCCTATAATTGTTTTAAACTCGCAAGTGACAATCACCCGTGGCGAGCGTGACATACATACCGGCTGACGGCAGGGGCCCTGCAATGGACTTCAGCTACCTGGGCGTGCGTTCTTTTGTCCATGGTGGCAAGGTGGTCACTGGACGGCTACTGCGGGTCCGCGATGCCGCCTCCGGTCCGTATTGGCTGTTCGTTACGGGTGGGATGGAGGCGGGCGGCTACTCGACGCGCGCCCGTGTGTCCGTGCGGGAGAAGAAGCTGCGCCGTAAGCTCAAGCGGCTGCAGTCGAACAAGGAAAGGAACAGGGGGCCGCTGGGGCGGCTTTGGACCTGGGCCTACAGGGACCCGAAGATGTGGGGGCTGGAGGAAGAGCTGGAAGCCGTCCCCAAACCGCCTGAAAACTTCTACGTGGTCAGCGGCAGCATCTGGGAGCTGCCCAAGGGCGGTTACACGGGGTTGTGGAGGTCGCTGAAGAAGGCCTACGGCTGCTGCAGGAGGGTTGTGGACTACGTCCGGGGCCGCAGGAAAACGCCCACTTCCGCGCAGGACGAGCTGCTGGCCAAGTCCGGAGAGCTGTATGCCGCGGTCGGCAAGTTCCGCTACGGCGGGGCCGGGGGAAGTTCTTAAACCCCTGCTGCTCACCGCTTGCGTGGACCGCAAGATAATGCAGAAGGTGTTCGACCGGCCGACGCTGATGAATGTCTACCACCTGTTCAACAAGGGAGTCTTCCGCGCCATCGGCAGCCCGGTCTCCGACGGCAAGGAGGCGCGCGTCTTCTCCGCGGAGAACGACGAGAAGCTTGCGGTCAAGGTCTACAAGGTGGAAGCGTCGGCCTTCAGGAACATACTGCCATACGTCCGGGGCGACCCCCGATTCTGGGACGTGGGGCGGAGCAAGCGGACGCTGATAAACGCCTGGGTGAAGAAGGAGTTCGGCAACCTGAAGCGGCTCTACGAGGCGGGCGTGAGCGTGCCCAAGCCCTATGCGTTCCGGGGCAACGTCCTCGTGATGGAGTTCATCGGCGGGGACGTGCCAGCGCCGCAGATACGCGACGTGAGGGGCGCGGCGACTGAGGAGGTCTTCTGGCAGGTGCTCGGGGACGTGAGGCTGGCATACCACGTCGCGGGGCTGGTGCACGCCGACCTCAGCGAATACAACATACTTTGGTGGGATGGGAAGCACGTGATAATAGACCTGGGCCAGGGCGTCGACGTGAAGCACCCCCGCGCCCTTGAGTTCCTGGGGCGGGACGTGAGGAACCTTTGCAACTTCTTCGGGCCGGACGTCGGCGCTGAAGCGGCGCTTGAATGGGTCATTCAGCCGGAAGGAAAAAAGTTATAGGCAGGTGTGTCTTGCCGTTGCGTGGAAAAGATAGTTAGCATACCGGAAGAGCAGGTCGGCAATTTGGTCGGCAGGGACGGCAGGACCCTGCGGACTATAGAGAAGTGCGCGGGCGTCCACGTGGAGTCGCTGGGTGACGGGACGGTCCGCGTCAGCGGCGACAGCATAGCCGTCATGAAGGCGGCCGACGTGGTCGAGGCGCTGGGGATGGGCTTCCGCCCCGGCGATGCCCTGGAGCTGTTCCAGGAGGACTGCCAGCTGCTGGTGATGGAACTGTCAGAGTGCGTCCCGGAGTCGCAGATGGAGCGGGTCCAGGGGCGCATCATAGGCAGGCGGGGGAAGGTCAAGAAGCACCTTGAGGACACGCTGGGGGTGCACATGCAGGTCACTGACCAGAGGGTCGCGGCCATAGGCGTCCCTTCCCGGCTCCAGGTGCTTAGGGAGGTTTTAGAACACATTCTGGGCGGTGCGACGCACGCCAGCGCATACAAGCACATGGACAAGCGGCTGGCTTCTTTAGAGAACATTTAAATATCCTTGCTTTTTCCTTTCACGTGGAGGTCGAACAAGAATTCAACAAACGCTTCAGGGAAGTCGGTGTGGCCGAATTCTTCCGAAAGAACCTGCAGATGCTTGGATATTCCGGCGCGGTCCGCAGTTTCACCACCATAATCCACGAGTTCGTTACAAACTCGCTGGACGCCTGCGAGGAATATGGGATACTGCCCCAGATAACTGTGACGATAAAGGACGTCGGCGGGGCTGAGGCCAAAAAGATGGAGAAGAAGCTGGAGAGGGAAGAGGAGAAGCTCCAGAAGCTGTTGAAGGACGGGAAGAAGGACGACGCGGCCGTTGCCAAGATGAAGGCCGGGGTTTCCGAGCTGCGGAAGGAGATGGAGAACGCCTCCGGCCACTACGTGCTCACTGTCGAGGACAACGGGCCGGGCATACCGCCTGAATACGTGCCCAAGGTCTATGGCAACATGCTGTCCGGAACGAAGTTCCACCGCTACGTCCAGAGCCGCGGCCAGCAGGGCATCGGGGCCGTGGGCGCGGTGCTGTTCAGCCAGATGACCACGGGAAAGCCGACCAAAGTTATCACGTCAACGGGCAACGGCAAGATTTCCGTTGTGTTCCTCAGGGTGGACGTGGAAAGGAACCAGGCCATAGTAATCGACGAGTCCATAATCAAGGGGGACTGGCAGGGGACCCAGATAGTTTCGGAGTTCAAGAACATCCTTTACAGGAGG
>CAYPYM010000581.1:0-2635 GCA_964414435.1 uncultured Ignavibacteriales bacterium
CGGCCAGGCGGCGGGCGCCTCGCTGGAACACTCCCACAGCCAGTTGATCGCCACGCCGATTATCCCCAAGAAGGTGCTCGAGGAGCTCGACGGCAGCCGGAAGTACTACGAATTCAAGGAACGCTGCGTTTATTGCGATATCGTGCGCCAGGAACTGATGGACAAGGAGCGGATCGTGACGCACTACGATTCGTTCATCACCGTGCAGCCGTTTGCGGCGAGGTTTCCGTTCGAGACCTGGCTGCTGCCGAAAACGCATCAGTCGAGTTATCTCGAAATGAGCGAGTCCGACTTCACGCTGCTGGCGCGATCGTTCAAGGATATTCTCGGACGGTTGAAGCGGGCGCTCAATGACCCGCCGTTCAATTTCGTGCTGCACACGCGGCCGATTTCACCGGAACATCACCTGTACTACCACTGGCATTTCGAGATTATTCCCAAGCTCACGCGGGTGGCGGGGTTCGAATGGGGATCAGGGTTCTACATCAACCCGACGACGCCGGAGGAAGCGGCGTCGTTCCTGCGGGAGATCGATCTCAGCGGCCCCCGGATCGTGAACCAACCGGAGCAGTCGGAAAGGGAAATCTGATATGAAAATCTGTCTGGTAGCGCCGGAGATGGTGCCGTTCGCCAAAACCGGCGGTCTGGCCGATGTGGCCGGGGCGCTCCCGGCGGCGCTGGGGAAGATGGGGCATGAAGTCACGGTGTTTATGCCGCTCTATCGCGGAGTCGATTTCGGCGTTCACCGGGTGCAGGCGGTCGATATCCGGCTCGACGTGCCGGTCGGATCGCAGTCGCAGCCGGTGTCGTTGCGGGTGGTGCGGCAGAAAAGACACAATGTTACGATTTACTTTGTCGGCAACCGGTCCTATTTCGACCGCGACGGCTACTATACCGACCCGGCCACCGGTAAGAACCATCCCGACAACGATGAGCGGTTCATTTTCTTCAATCGGGCCGTGATCGAACTGATCAAGGGACTCGACCTGAAACCGTCGGTTATCCACGTCCACGACTGGCAGGCGGCGCTGATTCCGGCCTATCTCAAGACGACGTACGCGGCCGATCCGCATTTCAGCGGCGTGAAGACGGTCCTCACGATTCACAACCTCGCCTACCAGGGAAGCTTCGCGCCGGAGCGGTTCGGCCTGCTCAACCTTCCGGGCGACCTGTTCGCGGCGGCGGTGGGGCCGTTCGAGTTTTATAATCGCGTCAATTTCCTCAAGGCGGGGATTTACTTCGCGGACAAGATCACGACCGTCTCGAAGCAATACGCCCGCGAGATCCAGACGACCGAATTCGGCGCCGGGCTCGACGGCGTCCTGACCCAGCGGAGCGGCGATATCCGCGGGATCATCAACGGCGTGGACTACGCGGTGTGGTCGCCCTCGCGGGACAAACGCATCTACTATAATTATCACCCGGCCAATCTCTCCGGGAAGCGGATGAACAAAGTCGAGCTGCTCAATTACGCCGCGCTGCCGATTCGTGATGATGCGCCGCTGATCGGGATTATTTCGCGACTGGTGGATCAGAAAGGTTTCGATCTGATCGCCGGCGCCGCCGAGCGAATCTTCTCGCTCAATCTGCAGATAATCCTGCTCGGCACGGGAGAGCAGAAGTATCATGAACTGTTCGAGAAGCTGCAGGAGCGGTTCTCGGATCGCTGCCGTGCGTATCTGAAGTTTGACGATGCCCTGGCGCACCGGATCGAGGCGTCGTCCGACATCTTCCTGATGCCGTCCCGATTCGAGCCGTGCGGCCTGAACCAGATGTACTCGCTCAAGTACGGCACCGTGCCGATCGTGCGCAAGGTGGGCGGGCTCGCCGACACTGTCGTCGACTACGATCCGGCCGCCGGCAGCGGGACCGGGTTCGTTTTCGAAGACTACACCCCCGAGGCGATGCTGGAGGCGATCGAGCGGGCGGTTGCACTCTACCCGCACCGGCGGGCGTGGACGCGCGTGATGAAAGCCGGAATGAAGCAGGACTTCTCGTGGGCCAAAACCGCCCGGGAGTATGTTGATCTCTTCGCCGGGCTGACCGGCTGACCGGATCTATGGCCCGCCACGAATCACATTCGGCCGCATTCGCGGCTGCGGCAGCCATGCTCGCGCTATACGCCGTGGCGGCACTGTTGGGACCGGCCGAACTCTGGGGCATTAATCTCGCCAAATTTCTTCCGCGCTGGTGGGCGATCCTGAGTGTGCTGCTCGGCGCGACGTTTCTCGTCCCGGCGGTGAGCCGGACGGCGCTGAGAGTACTCGAGGCGGGCTCGCGGCAGCTGGAATCCTCGCGCCGCCTTCGCTGGACGATCGGTGTGATCGGCGTCGTCGCGATGGTTGCGATCGGTCTGATTTTCCGGGTCCGCACATTTTTCCTCGGTGACGCCAACCTCCGTCTCAATCAGATTGTGAACGGAAAGCTCTGGCTCGGGACCGAGCCGGGGGACTTCTTCCTGCACGCGATTCTCACGCGCGGTTTGCTGGCAATTTCGCCGGTCGAAAAATCGGTCGCGGCGATCTGGAGCTACTACTTCCTGAGCGCCCTGGCGGGGGGACTGTTCCTCGTCGGCGTCTATCGACTCGGTCGCTACCTGGCTCGATCGCAGGCGCTCGTCATCACTTTTGTGCTC
>CAYPYM010000582.1:0-2634 GCA_964414435.1 uncultured Ignavibacteriales bacterium
TCGCGTTCCCAGGCAAACGATCGTTCCATCTTTTCGCGGTCGGGAAGTTGGCCTATCGGCAGGTCCACGCAACGATCACCTCGCTGTGACCGCGTGATATACTCGATCCATTGGTCCGGATGGTTAATGAGATAGAAGCACTTGGCAACCTCGCCGAAGAGGTAGGCGACCATCGCCCGCAACGGAATGCCTGTCTCGGCCACGACGCTCCCGTCGGCTGTCGCGTGCTGCAGCACCGGGTCCCGCCAACCTGCGAAGAGCGCGGCAAACGTGGCCCGCAGGTGATCGTAGGTCCTGGCCATGTTCACAAAGGCAAGCTGTTCAGGCACTTGACCGGGCATATCGGCAACTGTCTCCTTTCTTCCCTCGGCTCGATACTTGTTGTAACAAGTAAATTCGCACCGAAGTTCCCGGAGGGCCGGTTCGCTCGCCGGGTTGACAGAATCTGTCTCAAACGCTATAATTGATATAGATATCCATGTAAGTCCGATCGCAGGGAGGATACGTCATGCCGAAACTGACCACCGGCCTGATTCTGTTTCTGGTTTTGAGTTTACCCGTAGCGGCCGTCGCCGGCGACCACATGCCCATACCACTGTCAGCGGCGGAGCGCTCCCTGCCGCTCTCGCCCGCCGTGGACAGCAGCGCCTGTCCCTTTATCAGCTTCCACGACGACCAATACGGATACTGGTGGCGACTCCCTACCCGGTACGGCGAGGACATGTTCGCGGTTCGGTTCTCGATTGAGACCGATTGCTCGTTTCCGGTCGCGACAGCCCGTATCCTCGTATACCCCCCGCAAACGACCGGCACGCCCGGTCTGAGAGTGTATCTCTGGGCGGATCAGAACGGCCTGCCGGGCGACCTGCTTGACTCGGTCGATGTCCCCTACGATAGTCTGCCTTCGGAATATGGCTGGGCCACGGTGAGTTTCAGTTTTCCACCCAATACGTTTGATATGTACACCGACTTCGAGATCGGCTGTCGCGCGATCGGTGGCGAGGGCGACACCCTCGCCGTCATATCCGATCCGGGCACCGGCCCCTACGCCGGCGACCACCGCAGCCTGGTGCACTATCAGGGGGTGTGGCGGCTCGTCGATGATTTGTACAGCGTTTCGGGCACCGTGTTCTTTTTCGAGGCCGGGGCCTGCGATCCGGGTCACCAATCGGTAACGATCAACGTCCCGGAAGACTATACCACCATTCAGGACGCGATCGACCACTCCCGTGGCGGTGACACCATTCTGCTCGCCGACGGCATCTACACGGGTGAGGGCAACCGCAACCTCGCTTGCTACGGCCAGCCGATCGTGATCAAGTCGGCCAACGGCCCCGAGAACTGCACCATCGATTGTGAAGGCGTCACCAATCAGACCCGTCGGGCCTTCAGCTTTCACAGCTGCGAGACTCAAGCGACGGTGATTGACGGCCTCACCATCCGCAATGGATTGGCGTATAACGGCGGCTGGGGTGGTGCGATTCACATCGAGTCAGCCTCTCCGACCATCCGCAATTGCGTGTTCGAAAACAACCGTGCTTTTGAAGGCGGGGCCCTATCAGTCATCGGGCAGTGTCATCCGGTGATCGAGGACTGTCTCTTCGTGCACGATTCGGCCGAGTTCGGCGGCGTCGTGGGCGCGCAAGCGGGTGGCGACGCCGAGTTTATCAACTGCACCATGTTCGGCAATATCGGTTACTACGGGTCGGTCTCGAACAGCGACGGCGCCAGCCTTGCCTTCGATCGGTGCATCATGGCCTTCAACCAGTGGGACCAGGTCATCTTTCACTGGGAGAAGGATCAAACCTCAGACCGCCCGTATCTGACCTGCACGAACATTTTCGGTAATCCCGGCGGCGACTGGGCCGACCCGATCGGTCCCCAGCTGGAGATTCGCGGCAATATGTCGCTCAATCCCCTCTTCTGTGACACGTCCGCGCTCGACTTCAGTCTCGATTCGCTCTCGCCCTGCGGACCGTCGAGCGTGTTCAACACCTGCGGTGAACTGCTCGGCAGTGACCCGCTCGCCTGCCGCACCTGGCCCGATACCGACAACGACCTTGTCCCGGACGAAATCGACAATTGCCCGGCGATCGCCAACGCCGATCAACTCGATTCCGACAGTGACGGTGTCGGCGACCTGTGCGATCCATGCCCGTTCGATGCGCTCGACGATGCCGACGGCGACGGCTTCTGTGCGGATGTCGACAATTGCCCGGCTGTCAACAATCCGCAGCAGGAAGACGGCGACGGCGACGGAGCCGGTGACGTCTGCGACAACTGCCTGACCGTTGTCAACGCCGATCAGAGTGACCTCGACAACGACGGCATCGGTGACGCCTGCGACGACTGCACCGATACCGACGGTGACGGATTTGGCAATCCCGGTCTCGCAGCCAACCAGTGCCCGGAAGACAATTGCCCGGATATCGCCAACCCCGGCCAAACTGATATCGACACTGACGGCGTGGGCGACGCCTGCGACGGATGTATCGATATCGACGGTGACGGCTACGGCGATCCGGGGTATCCGAATATCTACTGCGCCGAGGACAACTGCCCGGCGCTGCCCAATCCGGACCAGCTCGATACCGATGCCGACCTCACCCGGCATGAAAGATCCCTTGACATCAT
>CAYPYM010000583.1:0-2628 GCA_964414435.1 uncultured Ignavibacteriales bacterium
CGCGGCCGAGAAGGGGATACGGCTCTTCAACAAACTGATGTTGTTCGTGCGGCCGGGCGTGTATTCGGCGCGGCTGTCGGTGATCGATGCGGTGAGCAAACGGTCCGGATCGGTCTTTCTCGACCGCGTCATTGTGGCGCCGCCGATTCGGGACCATATCGCGATCGGCGGGCCGGAACTGGCCTACCGCGTGGCGCCGGTGTCCGAGGGGCAACCGGTGAACGAGCGGCTGGTCAAGAACGGCTACCTGGTGATCCCGAACCCGGTCTCGGTTTTCAGCGCCACCGACACCGCCATGTACATATACGGCGAGGTGTACAACCTGGCGACTCACGACACCAAGAAAGACGAATTCACGATCCGCTTTCAGGCGGTCGATCAAAACGACAGCCTCTACCGGTCGTTCGGAACGAAGACGTACAGGAAGCCGGGGACGAGCGCGGCTTTCGGCGAGAGTCTGGATATTTACGGCTTCCGCCCCGGGGCTTATCAGCTCGAGGTGATTGCCCAGGACCCGACCACCGGGAAGGCCGACACCGGCAGTATCCGGTTCGCCGTCGTGTCGCCCGATGAGGTCGCGATGGCGACCGCACGGGTGGCCCAGAAGACAGCCTCGGCATCCGACGCCTACGATGCCCTCTCACTCGAGGAAAAGGTGGAGCTGATTCGGTATCTGCTCACGCCGAAGCAGCGGTCGACGCTCAAGTCGCTGACCGACGAGGGGAAAGAGAACTTCATCAAGCAGTACTGGTCCGAGCACAACACCAACCCCCGCACCGGCGAGACCGAGGAGCGGGATGAGATGGTGCGCCGGTTCCGCTTCGCCAATGCCCGCTTCTCGACCAACGATGCGAAGGACAACGGCTGGGCGACCGACCGCGGGCGCATATACATGACCTACGGCCCGTGGGATGAGATGGACGACTACCCGGCCCCGGTCGTCGGCGAACGCTACCAGATCTGGCATTACCGGACAATCGACGAGGGCAAGGTGTTTGTGTTTGTCGATGAGAAGGGGGATTATCAGTACCGCCTCGTCCATTCCAACGTGTTCGGCGAAATCTACTCCAAGGAGTGGGACGACCGCCTCAAGGGCATCTACCAGGAGAGCGGCAGCGATCTGTGACCGTCGCCCGCGGCACTGCTCGCGAACTCGAGAGCCAAAATCACTCACGGCCGTTCGATTTCAATCGAGCGGCCGTTTTCTATCGGGAACGATTCGGGATTATCGGGCGGAGCGGGTGCGAGCGACGACCTGGCGTGAAACCGTACGCTTAACCGGGACGGTGAAGCGGGTGGTGTTACCGCCGGTGCTCACGTCGAATGTGAACGACTCTTCAAAAGAATTGTCCGGGCGTTCACTTTTCAGGGTCAGGTGGCCGATAGCGCTCCCGTGGGCGGGGACGGTCTCGGGAAGTTCGAGGCTGAAGTAGGCCGCTGAGGATCGGACCAGCTGAACGGCGAGCGGGTCGTCGGTGACATTTTTGATCTCAAAATCGGCGTTGTCGACTGACTGGCTGTTGAGCTGCGAGAGATCGAGCTTGTACGGTGCAATTATGACCGGGTAGGTCGAGTCGGGACGGCCGACGACATTGGCGGTGATCTTGATCGAATGCGGGTGGAAGTAATCGTTCGATTCGATATCGAGTATCTTGAAACGCTCCATAGGCACGTTCTCGGTGTCCATCGTCAGGTCGATAGTCACGCTGTCGCCCGGGGCGATGGTCGTGTCGATTCGCGGTCCCTTCGGCACCATGCCGCAGGCGAGGGCCGCTTTGGTGATCGAGAGCGTGTCGTCGCCGGTCGAGTAGAGCCGGAATGGATAAGAGAGCCAGGAATGCGGGGGGACAAAGCCGAAACTGAAGGTGGAGTCGGGAATGTTCAGTACCGGCCCGGCGGAAGCTGGAGCGGCCATGAGGAACGCCGCGAGGAGAACGGCCGGAATCAAGTAACGGGCGGGACGCATAGTCATGACTTTCTTCTCCGATGTGTTCAGTGTGATCCGGCCGGGCGAGCTGACGGGAAGCGGCGGATCGCTGTCAGACGAAATATAGCCGATTTTGGTGCAGTTTGCAAGTGTGAGCCCCGGGCTTACTAAGGATTGTCGGCAGTCCGGTCCGAGGCGCCGCTCTGCTCCGGCCGATTATCTCGCACCATCCGCCGGACCGGCACCGTGAATCGGGTCCGCGCGGAATCGTTCAACTCAAACGTAAATGATTTCTGGAACGACTCATCAGGCGCTGTCCCGGCGAGCTCGACACGCGCGGGCGCGGCGGCGCCCGGGGCAATCTCGCGGGGGAGACTGACGCGGAAGAACTCATCCTCGGACGCAATGACGGTGAGGGTCAGCGGTTGGTCGGAGACATTCCGAATGGTGAAATCGATCCCGGTATCCGGGCGATCGGTCAGTGGCGAGAGGGACAGCTTGTACGGTGCGATCACGACCGGATAGGTTGAATCGGGTCGCGGTTCCGGGTCGACGGTGATGTAGAGATGCCGGGCTTCCGGTCCCTCGTTGGTCGTGATACTCGGATGCTTCTCCACGTGTGCCCGGTAGGCCCGGGTGTCGAAGATGATTTCGAGGCGGGTGGAGTCGCCGACAGCCAGGTCGTACTTTTCGATCGGCGC
>CAYPYM010000584.1:0-2626 GCA_964414435.1 uncultured Ignavibacteriales bacterium
GACCCAGATTATAGAACACATTCAGGCCGACCGAATGAATTACGCGTTCAGAATTGCCGACCTTGCCGCAGAGGACTCCGCAGTCCGTCTTACGCTTTGGCGGGCCAAGTCGGAAGTAAACAGAAAAATCCAAGTGCGAAGCGTGGCTTTCGCGGGAGGCTCGCTGGTCAGCACCCCGTGGAAAGCGGCCGACCCGCCCCCTTTCGTTCGAAGCTTGTCGGAAAGCCAGCTCTTTGAACTGCTCGGGTGCTTTTTGATAGGACTCTTGGCATTGGCCGTTGCCGGAGGTGTCATTTATCTCCTGTTTCGCGGTTTATCCAAGCTGCTCGGTCACATATAGCCCCCAGTCCCCCCCACAAATTCTGTGCACCACCTCCCGCCATGCACAAATATTGTGCGCCTGAACCCGCACAACCTCGAATGGCTATCTCGTAAGTTATTGCGCAAGAGTGACCTTTGTCACTTGGCACGGCATTCGCTTTATAACAGCCCGACACGAACAAACCAAGGAGTTTCGGTGAGGCCGAATATGAAAAAGACAATTACCACATCCCTTCTGATTCTGCTGGCCCTCGCGTTCGCCGGCTGCGACAACAACAACGACAACCCCGTCGTTTCGAATCCGCCGCCTCAGCCTCCGCAGGGGGTCTTCTCGATCACCCGCGATGCCGGTGTCGAACTCTGGTGGGCCGGACCGTACGCCAGCAACATCACCTCGTACAAGGTCTACCGGGCGACCTCGGCCGACTCCATCGCGCCGGCCAACTACACCTTCCAGTTTTCGGTCGACGCTGACGCGAACCCGGACCTCAACCTGATCTACTACCACGTCACCGACGACGCTGTCAGCAACGGCGTGACCTACTGGTACGCGATCTCATCGGTTGACCGCTCCGGCCGCGAATCCGACCTGTCGGCCGAGGATGTCTGGGATACGCCGCGTCCCGAGGGCGTCAACGTCATGTACGGCATCTACGACTACGGCGACTCCACCCAGGTCGACCTGGCCGGCTACAACTTCGCCGGTGAAAGCCGCGTGACCGCATTCGGTTCGCTCTGCGATGTCTACGTCGACAACTACCAGGGCGTGTTCTACCTGAACGCCGGCGACATCTACTCGACCCGCGGCACCGAGATCCAGGACATGGGCTACACCGGCGACTGGGACGTGATCGGTTACGCCCCGACCACCGGCTGGTCCGAACTCGGCTACGCCGAGCTCATCCTGAACCACACTTATGTGATCCGCACCGATGATCTGCACTACGTCAAGATGCGGGCTATCGAAGTCAATACCGACGGTTTCGTGCGCTTCCAGTGGGCGTACCAGACCGACCAGAACAACCCCGAACTGACCCCGGAAAGCGGCACGACGACCATCGCCGTCACCGACTCACCCCGGATTGCCAAGACGAGTTCCGTTTCGTCCAAATAGATGGAAGTGAGGTGCAATTATGTTACGGCACATGAAGAGAACCCTGATCGCGACCGCCCTGGCGTTCCTTATGATCGCCCCCGGTGTCTGGTCGCAGCAGGCCCAGAGCATAGTCCGGGTTGACAACGGCAACGACGACGGCTACAACACCGACTATGACTATGGCGACCGCGGTCGAATCGACCGCTACCTCGGCGCCGAGGTCTGGACGAACCACAACGACGGCGAGTACTACTCCGGCGACCGGATCGAAATCAACTACCGGACCAACCGCGACGCCTTCGTGGCGATCTACAGCATCGACACCCGCGGCCGCGTGAACCTCCTGTTCCCGGCCGGCCCGAACGACGACAACTTCGTGCAGGGCGGCGTGACCTACAGCCTCCCCGGCCCGCGCGACGACTACGATCTCGTCGTCCAGGGACCGCAGGGCGCCGAGAACATCCAGATGATCGCCTCGCGCGAACCGTTCCCGATCCCCGACTGGTACCCGACCTCGGGTCTGGTCTGCGACACCGATGATCGCTTCTCGTATATGGACTGGGTCAACGACCGGTTCTTCGTCCGCTACGGCGGCCAGCGCTTCGCCTACGATCGCACCGCGATCTACGTGAACGACTGGGATGATTACTACTTCCGGCCGATCTACCGCCCGATCTATCATCCCTGGACAATCACCGGCAACCTGTATATCGACTACCCGTTCGGCGGCTCGGTCTACATCAACGGCGTCTACTGGGGCTGCGCCCCGCTGTACATCCCCCGCGTCTGGGTCGGCTGGTCGACCGTCACGATCTACGACCGCTGGGGCTACTGCTGGGAGTCCGATGTTCACGTCTCTCGCTACCACACCCTCGTGCTCGACAACCGCGAGATCCACACCTCGCCGAATGTCCGGTCGAAGTACCGCGAGGTGGTGACCGCCGGCTACCGCGACCCGATCAAGAACGGCTATCCGAACTACACCAAACAGGTGCAGACGATCGAGTCATCGAAATCGGTCACCACGAAGAAATTTACGGTCACCGGGCCCGCCGGCAAGAAGGTCACCGAGCTCGACGCGGCCACGCGGCTGAGCGCGATCCGCGCCGCGGGCGAGCACTACCGTGGCGACAGCTTCGAGACCATCGCCGCCTACGCCGGCCACGGCGCGATCGTGCACTACGCGGCCACCGAGGAGAGCAGCTCCCG
>CAYPYM010000585.1:0-2625 GCA_964414435.1 uncultured Ignavibacteriales bacterium
CATCGATGGGGTCGGCTCCAGACCGAGAAGCGGATCGCTGTCGGGCAGTTTGATCTCTTCCGGTTCTTTGTGTTTTAGAACGGCGTAGTACCAGGCGAGGCCGCCGATACCGCCCAGGAGCAGGACAAAACTAACCACCGACCAGATAATGGCGTTGCCGGTGGGGCGATTGTTGATCAGATCTTCGGGCGGCCAGTTCTGGGTGTAGGTGACCGCCTGGCCCGGCCGGTCGGTCGAGCAGGCCCACGCCGCCCAGAAAAAGAACGCGTTCATTTCATGTTGCCGTTCGGGGGTCTTGATCACGCCGACCGGGATGGCGTACGCTTCGCGCAGCCTGGCGAGCGTCGGATCGTTGCCGAAGAGTGATGCATAGTGCCGCGAGACGGCTTCGATCGCTGTCGCCCGCACCGGCGAAACGGTCAGGTCGCCGGTGGTTGGATCGTAGGTGTTGGTTCGAAGTTCATCGGTGAGGCGCTGCTTCAGCCCGGCCTGCCTGATATCGTCCAGCGCCGCGAACGAATTCGTGCCGTATTCGGTGGTTGCCCAGTGATCGAGAATCGCTTCCGACTCGCGGTGAAGGTAGTCGGCGGTCCAGTCCGGGGCGACATATGAGCCGTGGCCCCAGATCGAGCCCATCTCCTGGCCGCCGGTCGATTGCCAGACGTTCTGGCCGTTCTGGATATCGGCCCGCGTGAACAGCACCTGACCGTCGGTGGTGACAACCCGTTGGGGAATGGGTGGCGCCTGGTGGTAGATGTCGTTGCCGAAATAACCCAGAACGGCGAACGAGGCAACGATCACGATGCCCATCGCCAGCCACAATTTAAAGTAACGCACCCTGTGCTCCTTTCGCTATATCCGGGACTTGTTGTTTGGGATGATTCGCAAGCGGTGTTGCGGCGAAAGCGCAGTCGGCCCGGTCGATTCTCCGGCGCCGTGCGCACGATCGGTCGACAGGCGACCCCTGTCGCCGGCGCAGCCGGAGACATAAGGGATCGAATAGAGTAGGCGCTTCGGATTCATCTGCCGGGTCCTTTCCAGAACTTCCGCCGTTCGAACACCGTTTCAATGTATACCGTGTGGCTCTACGATGTCCTTGACATCGGTCAAGGAAGCGGGCCTTTTTGAAGCGGCGGACAGGGTTCGACCCCGCCACCGGAATCGACCACAACCCAATACCCGGGAGTTACCGATGAAAGCGCTTATCACGGGGCTGGCTACGGCCATGGTCATCTCGACCGCGCAGGCCGAGATCAAGACGGAGAAGATCGATTACAAGGACGGTGACGTCGTACTCGAAGGCTATCTCGCGTACGATGACGCGATTACCGGCACGCGGCCGGGGATACTCGTATTCCATGCCTGGAAGGGGCTTGACGACTACGCCATGATGCGGACCCGCGAACTGGCCAGGCTCGGCTACGTGGCGTTTGCCGCGGATATCTATGGCAAAGGGGTGCGGCCGCAGACGACCCAGGAAGCCGCGCAGCAGGCCGGTATCTACCGCGCCGATCGCCCGCTGATGCGCCGTCGGGCGGCCGCCGGGCTGGAAGTCCTGCGCGGCAACAAGATGGTTGATCCGGCGAAGATCGCGGCGATCGGCTACTGTTTCGGCGGCGGAGTGGCGCTCGAACTGGCCCGCAGCGGCGCCGATCTGGCCGGGGTGGTCAGTTTCCACGGTAATCTGGACACGCCCGACCCGGCCGATGCCAGCAATATCAAGGCGAAAATCCTCGTCTGCCACGGTGCGGCCGATCCGCACGTGACGATGGATGCGGTCCTGGCGTTTCGAAAGGAAATGGAGGGCGCCCACGTCGATTGGCAGTTGATCATGTACGGCGGCGCGGTGCATGCGTTTACCGACCCGGACGCGGGCGACGATCCGTCGCGGGGCGCAGCGTACAACGCCGCCGCGGATCATCGGTCGTGGCGGTTAATGCAGTCGTTTTTCGACGAGCTGTTCCAGTGAGGGGAGAGACGGCGTCTTCAGGAAGAGAGGATATCGTGCTTTTTCCGTTCGAATTCCTTGCGGCTGATCTCGCCGGCGGCGTACCGGCGTTTGAGGATTTCGAGCGATGAGTCGGAGCGGTGGTTGGTCGGATGGTGTCGGCCCGGGCCGATCAGGGCACGGATGAGCCAGACGATACCGATGGCGACAATGATCCACAGGAGGATCATGCCGTATCCCCCGAACCAGAGGCCGTGCGACCAGCCGGCGTACATGAGGTATCGTCCTTGACAATCGGCGCCGTCTGGTTACTTAGTCGGGTCCCGCCGGAAATGTACAACGGCGGACGGGACAAGGTGCTACTTCTTCGTGGTCCCGGACGGATCGTTCTGCGAATACTGGCTCATGACCGACTGCATTCTCGACTGCATCTGATCGCGCTGCATCATCTCCTGCCGCAGGTTGGCCATCATCTGGCTCACTTCTTTCATCTGCGTCTTGAGCTGCGTCATGTCGTCGAGCTTCATCATGGCGTCGTACTTCTTCTGCATCGCCAGGAACTGCTGGTCGATGTCCTTCGAGTCAGTGTTCATCCGCTTGAGCATCTGCTCCGGGGTCATTTGGGCGTTCTGGTCCATCATCTGGCCCTTTTGCCCCATCATGTGACCCTGCTGGCC
>CAYPYM010000586.1:0-2622 GCA_964414435.1 uncultured Ignavibacteriales bacterium
TGGCTGTAGAGGCGGGCGGCCCTGACAATACCCAGGGCTTTGTTCAGGACCAGCAACGGGCCGCCGAACAGGCCGGCCTGCTGACCGGCAAAGACGCAGAGCGAGTCAGGTTGCCGGAGCAGCTCGATATTGTCCAGCGCGCGCTGCGAAGCACCGAAGGCCTCGTTCTGGCGCTTCAGGATGTCGGCGGCAAGGTTGCGGTCGTAGTTGACGGCGTCGAGTTGAGCGACGACATCGTCGAGGTTGTCTACCGAATAGAAGTGTCGGGCCGAATGGAGGCCCGACACGAAATCGAGATAGATGTCGGAGTAGCCCAGCTCTTTGGCTGGGGCGATCAGCTTAGCCACTCTGTGCGATTCCCTCGTTTGGAGTTCCCCCGGGTCGTTTCTTGCGGCGGAACAGACCGACGAAATCGTCAATCAGCGTGTACACCACCGGCACGACCACGAGGGTCAGGAGCATGGATGACAGCATGCCGCCGATTACGGCACGCGCCATCGGGGCGCGCAGTTCCGCACCCGGGCCGAAGCCCAGCGCCAGCGGCAGCATCCCGAAGACAGTGGCGAAGGTGGTCATCAGAATCGGCCGCAGCCGGATCGGACCGGCCGACAGAACGGCGTCAGTCCTTGAAACACCTTTTCTCCGTTCTTGTTTCACGAAATCTATCAGCAAAATGGCGTTCTTCGTCACCAGTCCCATCAACAGCACAATGCCGATCATGGACATGATCGAGAATGAGGACCCGACCAGGCCGAGAATGGCGCCCACCAGAGCCAGGGGGAGCGACAGCATGATCGAGAACGGATCGCTGAACGACTCGTACTGCGAAGCGAGCAGCAGGTAGATGAAGATCACGGCCAGCAGCAGCGCCTTGAGAATGTTCGCGAACGACTCGCCCTGAATTTGCTGCGTGCCGACCGGGCCGATCACGTACCCCGGGGGTATTTTCACCTCGGTCTGGGCCCGTTTGAGTATTTCGGCGCCCACCGAACCGGAGAAAGCGGTGCTGGTCACGTTGGCGTTCACCCGGATTTCGCGCTGCCGGTTGTACCGGTTGTACTGACCGATCGCGGTGGTCTTCTCGAGGGTTGCGACGCGATCGAGCGGGACCTGCAATTTCCCGCCGCCGGGCTTGTCCTTGTCGCCCTGAACAAGGATGTGGCCGATATCGGTGGCCGAGGAACGGTACTGCTCGGCCAGCCGCATGCGGACATCGTAATCCTCGTCGCCTTCCTTGTATTTCGTAACGACATCGCCCTCGACCAGCGACCGAACCGTCATTGGAATCTGGTACAGGCTCAGCCCGAGATCGTCGGCCAGTCGGCGATCGACCGTGACGTTCAGTTCCGGCTTGCCCTCGACGGCGGTGTTGTCGACATCGACCGCACCCGGCGTCTCATAGGCGATCTGCTGGACTTCCCGGGTCATCCGCTGAATCTCGTTCATGTTCGGACCGCGGATCGAGACTTCGATCGGCTTCTGGTTGCCGGCTTCACCCTGGGCCTCGCCGACCGCAATTTTCATCCCGGGGACGTCGGCCAGCAGATTGCGGCAGGTATCCATCAGCTGCTTGGCCGAGGCCGAGCGCTCGCCCCGATCGATCAACTTGACCAACAAACGGCCATCGGTGACCGGGTCATTGCCGCGGCCGATCGTGATAAACGTGTTGGTGACCTGCGGCAGGGTACGAACGATCTTCTCGGCCTGCTGGAATTTTGCGATCGTCTTGTGGATGTCAGTCCCGGGCGGGGTCTTGATATCGATCGCGAGCTGGTTTCGGTCGGTCTGCGAGATGAACTCAGCGCCGACCAGACCGGCCATGACTATCCCTACGGCCAGGGCGACCGATCCCAGGGCGACTAGCATGACCAGCCAGCGATAGCGCAGCGACCTCTCGAGCAGATTCCGGTAGAACGGCTTGATCGAGTCGAACACGCGATCCCAGTAACCCAGGCCGTGGCGAACCTGGCCCCAGGCGCGAACGACAGCGTACTTGCTCTGGCGGGGATCGACCGATTCCTTCAACAGGCGCGATGACAGCATCGGGGTCAGGCTGAACGCCACAAACAGCGAGGCCAGCACCGCCACCGCCACCGTGACGCCGAACTGGAAGAAGAACCGTCCCACGATACCCGACATAAACGCCACCGGCAGAAACACCACCACGATTGAAAAGGTGGTCGCCATGACGGCGAGGCCGATTTCGTTGGTGCCGCTGATCGCCGCCTCGCGCGCCGTACGGCCCTCCGACATGTGTCGGAAGATATTTTCGATGACGACGATCGCGTCGTCGATCAGAATCCCGACGGCGAGCGACAGACCGAGCAGCGTCATGAAGTTGATCGTGAAGCCGAGGGCCTTCATGACGGTGAAGGTCGAAATCACCGAAATCGGAATCGCCAGGCCGGTGATGATCGTCGGCCGCCAGTTCAACAGGAACAGGTAAATGACAAACACCGCCAGCGCCGTGCCGAACTCGATATTGAAGAGAATCTCGTGAATCGAGTCCTGAATGAAGGTCGACTGATCATCGACAATCCGGAGATCGATATCTTTGGGTAATTCCTGGCGAAGATCGGCGATGACTTTCTTGGTCTTGTTGGCCATCTCAACCGTGTTGGT
>CAYPYM010000587.1:0-2613 GCA_964414435.1 uncultured Ignavibacteriales bacterium
GGAATCTGAGGAAATCTGCCTTGCAATTGTATAAGTAGCTGAGGACATCTGCCGTTCAGACGACGGCCCCGAAGGTCATGCCCGTGAAAACGGGCATCCATGATGGTTCAGACGAGTTCAGGGATCAAGGAGGGACTATGGCGACGTTTATCATGGCCATGAGCATCAGGCCCGCGGCCAAGAAGACTCATCCCGGCCTCTCGCACGACATCAACGAGTCAATCGAGGCTTGCACGCGCAACCAGCTCAAGGTTCCCAGTCTGTTCGCGACGCTCGGGCGGTACGACTATATCGCCATATTCGACTGTCCCGATCAGACGGCGGCGTTCCGGGTGGCGACCCAGATCAACGATCTGGGCGTGCTCGACACGGAGACCTGGCCGGTGATTCCGTACGAGGATTTTTCGGAGATGCTGAAGTAGGCGGCCGCGGCCGGGCGGTGCGGCTGGAACAAGTAAAATCGCTTGTGTTTTAAGATAACATGTGAAATTACTTGTTTTTTCTTATTACAAGTCGATATACTTGTGTATGGACAGAAGACTCCCGACCGTTGTTGTCGGCGATCTGGTCGGTTCGCGTCACGTCGAACATCGACGGCGAGCTTCCGGCAGGATCACCCGTGGACTCGTCGCGATATCAGAGGAGATCGAGCGGGACCATGGGACGGCGGCCTTTGCAGCTGCGCCTAAGCTGACGAAGGGGATCGACGAACTATCGGCCGTGCTGTGGCGGCCGGAAGCGGCATACCGGCTATGCCGTCGGATAAACAACGAAGTGGCGCCGCTCCGGTTTCGCTTTGCGATAGTTCGTGGCCGGGTGGATGTCGGTTTGAAGTCGGCGGACGCGGCCCGGATGGACGGACCGGCATTTCATCTGGCGGCGGACGGCATTGGACGGGCGCGGGAACGGGATGATCTCTATGTCATCCGCGGAATGATCGATGATCGGGTCGACGAGTTGCTGACCGTGCTTGCCAATACCGTACAGGCGGTGTACGAGCGGCTTTCGGACCACCAGCGCCGGACGGTGGCGCTGTACGAGGAATTCGGAAATCAGCGCGTGGTGGCCCGTCACATGCGAATCACGCAGCAGGCGGTGTCGGATGCACTGCGGAGCGCGCAGTACCGTCGGTTGACGGCGGCCACCAAAGTTATTGACAGGATCCTCTCAACGGTGTGAGATTGGGTGTGTCGACGGGGCGGAGAGTCGGCGGAGAGACGGGAGTCGGCAGACTATGCACGGGTTCAATTTCTGGGACATCCTGACAGTGGCAATCGCGTATCTGCTCGCGGTGGGACTGAGCGGGTTGACGGTGCGGTACTTTATCGGGCTGCCGCCGACCCCGCGAGGGACAACGGAGGGGAACGACGCCCCCCCGGTTCCACGCTTCGAGATCGGCGCGATTATCGGCAAGTGCGAAAACATCATCGTGATCACGTTTGTCCTGGCCGGGGCCTACACCGGTCTGGCACTGATCTTCACGGCCAAGTCGATTGTCCGAAGTGATGACATCAAGCGGGATCCGCGGTATTTCCTGGGGGGAACGCTCGTCAATTTTGTCTTTTCGGTGCTGATCGGGTTTGCCGCGCGAATCGCGGTGGAGACGGTCTAGCGTAGGACCGTCTCAATCGGCCAGGCCGCTGGGGCCCATCAGCTCGACAAACGAGCGCAGGAAATCCTCGTGGTAGGCTTCCTTGAGTGAGAACATGATGCGCAGGGCGGGGAAGGTCTCGATCGCCTTCTGGTACACCCGTTCGGTCGTCATGGCGTCGAACGAGTCGGCGATGGCTACAATCTGCGAGTAAATGTGCATCTCATCGAGACCGAGGCCGTTGGGATACCCTTTGTGATCGCCCCGTTCGTGGTGCTGGAGCACGGGATAGTAGCACGACGGCGCGATTTCGTCGGTCTCGGCCAGGATGTCGGCGCCCCACTGCGGGTGCTTTTTCATGATTTCGAATTCGGTCGGGTTGAGCGGAGCGCGCTTGTTGAGGATACGCTCCGATACCCGCGACTTGCCGACATCGTGCAGCAGCGCCCCGACGCCCAGTTCGTTGAGGAACTGCTCGTCGTTGAAGCCGAGTTGCTGGGCGAGCGCGATCGAGAAGGTACAGACGTTGACCGAGTGGGTGTAGGTATAGTAGTCGAACGAGGTGATCTTCAGCAGGGTGTGGAACGCCTCTTTCCCCTGTAAGATGTAGTCGACCGTATTGGTCACCAGCTCCTTGGAACGCTGGATGTTTTCGCCGTAGGTCGGGTTGGCGAGGACATCCTTGACGAGGTTGGTCGAGGTCGAGTAGAGGATGCTGGCCTTTTTCTCCTCGCGGATGCCGGGGTCATCGAGGATTTTCGGCAGGTTGCGTTCGATATAGCGCTGGTAGCGGGCCTTGTTGTCGGAGGTGATATAGAGGCGGTCGACCTTGTTTTCGAGCAGATTCTGGCGGGTCCGGTCGGTGAAGGGGAGGTCGGCCGAGCGGTAGAGCACCAGATTCCGATTGACCAGGAGATACAGGTCGAAATCGAGAATCGAGTCGACCCGGAGGGAATCGAGGAGAATCGGCAGATAGGCGACTTTATTTTCGGCGCGGCTGATCAACGGACTCATGCAGCGTG
>CAYPYM010000588.1:0-2609 GCA_964414435.1 uncultured Ignavibacteriales bacterium
GGCGTTCGGGGGCATGACATCCCCCGGCATGGCTGTTGCTATTAACCGGGATGTCATCTTAACTCCCTGAGCGTTGCAGTCATTGTTACGCTTTATCTTTTCTCTTTGGCGGATCGCCACCCGAGCTTGAGGGGAGCTCGGGTGGTATTTTTTTGGGCACAAGCCGCCATGCGGAAGCCTCAGCCCAAGTGTCATCACCCCGGCGTTGCCATTAGTAGTGACGGCTGTCCGGATCGATTTGCGCAATCACTTGGCGTCGGCGGCGAATCGTCCTATACTCATGGGTGACGGCGGATAGTCGAGCGGCCGGGAAATGTTGCCGATCAGAGAACTAACGGCGGCCCGGAAGCGTATTTGAAGTAGAGTCGTTTCACGTTGGCCCCCACAGCCGATCGGCCCGGAGAGGCAGGAGGAGAACAGACAGATGAGCTTTATTCGATTTATTACCCGATATGTCAAGTGGTATCATATTGTCGGGCTGCTCACGGGGATCACGATCCTGACAGGCCTGATCTGGTGGCTGATCGAGCACGACCGGGGGTCGAGTTTCCGCTACGGCGACGAGACCGACCTGGTCGGGCAGGACTGAGGGGATCTCGCGAGGGGCGGGGCTGAGCACGAATGCCGATGAACCGCATCCTTATAGTCGGGCCGCCCGGCGCCGGCAAGTCGACCCTCGCCCGCGCCCTCGGTGCGCGGCTCGATCTTCCCGTGATTCACCTGGACCAGATTTTCTGGCAGCCGGGATGGCAGCGACCGGAATGGGAGGCTTTTCGAGCGCACGTTCGGGAGGCGGCGGAGGGCAATCGCTGGGTGATGGACGGCAACTACTTCGATACGTATGATCTTCGCTTCCCCCGCGCCGACACGGTTATTCACCTCGATTGCACGACACCGATCTCACTCTACCGGGTGCTCCGTCGGATCGTGACCGGGCTGGGGCGGATCCGGAAGGATGGTCCGGCGGGATGTCCGGAACAGATCGACCTGCCCTTCCTCTGGTTCACCATTACCTTCCATCGCATTCGGCGCCCGCGGACGCTCGCGGTCATCGAGCAGTATCGCGACCGGCTTCGGGTGATCACGCTCCCCAACTCGCGCGCGGCCGACCGTTTCCTGCAGGACCTCTCCCCCACGATCGAATAGGAACATCTCGCGGTCGCAGCCCGTTGAACAACCAACAGTACGCAAACGCCGCAAGCAAACACGGAGGAATCTATGCAGCCCTTGCAGGATAAAGTGGTGGTCATTACGGGAGCGTCGCGGGGAGTCGGGGCAGCGACGGCGCGGCAATTTGCGGCCGAGGGCGCCCGGGTGGTGCTGACGGCCCGCACCAGAAAGACCCTCGAAGACACGGCCGCTACGCTGGGTACCGATAAGAAACGGTATCTCGTGGTGACCGCCGATATCACGAAGCCGGCGGGGATGGCGAAGATTGTGGACGCGGCGGTCAAAGCGTTCGGCCGGATCGATCTGTTTGTCAACAACGCCGGAATCGGGGTGCGCAAGCCGATCGAGCAGACCGGTGAAGATGATTTCGACCTCACGTTCGGAACCAACGTCAAGGCGGTCTTCCGGTCGTTTCAGGAGGTGCTGCCGGTGATGCGGAAGCAGGGCGAAGGGCATATTATCAATATATCGTCGATGGCCTCGAAAGAGGGCCGCCCGACGCTGGCGGTGTACTGCGCCTCGAAGGCGGCGCTCAACGTCATGTCGCAGGCGGTCGGCGCCGAGGTTCGCAACGAGAATATCAAGGTGTCGGTGCTCATGCCCGGTTCGATCAATACCAACTTCCTGAGCCGGGTGAGCCGCGACACGAATCCGTCGCCGAAAAGCAAACCGCGCCTGACCCCCGACGAGGTCGCCGAGAAGATCGTCTTCATGGCGAAACAGAACCACGGCGTGTGGGCATCGCTGGCCGAGATGCGCCCGCTGCACACGCTGTAGAGCCGGTCGGCGCCCTGCCGGATCCATCCCAAATATCCGAATTGAAAAAAGCGCGATCCAGAAGGACCGCGCTTTTCAGTGGCTCGTCCCGTACAGGTACGGCAGAACGAGCCGCCCCCCCTGCTGGTGCGCGCGAAGGTGCATACGCACACCAATTTTGTCCCGGCCGGGCAGTTCGGTGAGGATGGCCGATGCCGCCTGCCGCATTTTTGGGCAGACCACACCGCCGACAGTAATTTTGCTGATTCGATTGTTCGATTGGATCGAGATCACTACCTGCGCCGGTTGCAGTATAGTCGATAACGGGGGTCGATGTCAAGAAGAAGGTCGGATCGGCAAGATTCGCAGATTCTGCGAACCGAGATTAATGCGTTTCAGATCGAAACTGTCGACAGCGACGGACCAACCCGGATCCTTTCCCTTTTTTATCCACTATTGGTCCTCGGCGTGCCGTGCCGTGTGCCGAGATTCAACTATTCGCCTCCGGGTGAAACTTTGCGGGAACGGTGCCGTAACTAATCAACGACAGGATACCAATTCCCGGGACCTTTTTGGGAACCCGCCCGGCCAGGCGGACCCAGGGTAAGAGGCGGGGCGCCCCCAGGGCGCCCCTGCTCAGAATTAACGCAATATCTCTTTGGCACCTGAAAGGGGGCGTGTTT
>CAYPYM010000589.1:0-2606 GCA_964414435.1 uncultured Ignavibacteriales bacterium
AGGAACATGACCCGCACGCCAAGATCGCGTTCGTCTACTCGGATGACCCGTTCTCGAAGGCGGTGGTCCATGCGGCCAAGAAGGAGGCCGAGGCAAACGGCTTCACCGTCGCGATGGACGAATCCTATCCGCCGGCGACGACCGATTTCACCGCGATCATCAACAAGATCATCTCGTCCGGAGCCGACGCGTTCATGGGCGGCGGACATTATGCGGACGGTGCGACGCTTGCGCGCCAGTTGCACGACCAGAAAGCCAACCTCAAGTGGGTGTCGATCCTGGTCGCGCCCGACAGCGCCCAGTTCGCGACGCTGGGGGCGGGGGCGAACGGGGTTTCGGTACCGTCGCAGTGGGAACCGCAGGTCAAGTACAAACCCCAGTTCGGGCCCACGGTCGAGCAGTTCACCAAGAACTATCATGCCAAGTATGGTGTCGATCCGGACTATCACGCGGCCGGGGGCTATGCCCAAGGTCTGCTGCTGCAGCATGCGATCGAGCAGGCGGGTTCGATCAATCGCGAGAAAGTCGCGGCAAAACTCAACGCGATGGACGTGACCACGTTCTGGGGCCGCGACAAGTTCGACACTGACCCGGGTCACCATGGATTGCAGGCCGCCCACGATATGGTGCTCGCACAGTGGCAGATGAAGGACGGCAAGCTGGTGAAGGAAATGGTCTGGCCTACCGCCGCCGCTACGGCGAAGGTCGTCTATCCGATTCACTAGTCTCGGGGAAGCCGATTGACGGGGACCGGGTCCTGCGAGGGGCCGGTCCCCAAATTTTTGAGGGCGCGCAGTGCGACCGTGACTTTGGTCACTTTCTGGTCGTGACCGGCGCGATTTTGAGAGCGTGATGCCCGGCGGCGCCGGCAGCGCAAAATAGTGACGTTCGGCACCTTACGCGGGGTCGGCCGGGGGTTAGACTTCGCGCTATCTACGTGTACAACAACTGAGGAGTAGGGTATGAATAAGCTCTTGTCAGCAGTAGCGTTAGCAGCGATCGGGGCGCTGACCGTTCCTGCCGCATTCGCGGCGAACACGATCACCATAGGCATGACCAAATCGGAAACCGGTGCCCTGAACGTCGACTCGACCTTCATGTCTCGCGGCGCAGAGTTGTGGCGCGACAACGTCAACGCGGCGGGCGGCATCAAGGTCGGCAACAAGCACTACAAGGTGAAGTTCGTCAGCTATGACGATCAGTCGCAGGGCGGGCGCGTGCAGCAGCTCTATACGCGGCTTATCGTGCGGGATAAGGCGGATTTCCTGTTCGGACCGTACTCGTCGGGTCTGACCGCGACCGCGGCGGTAATCAGCGAGCAGTACGGCAAGATCCTGCTGGACGCGGGCGGCGCCGAGGCCAAGACCTTCGAGCTCGGCAACAAGTACCTGTTCCAGGTCATCACCCCGGCCGACCAATACCTGAGCGGCGCGATCGCGGTGCTGAAGGATCACAACCCGCACGCCAAGATTGCGTTCGTCTACGCGGATGACCCGTTCTCCAAAGCAGTTGTGACAGCGGCGCGCAAGAACGCTGAGGCGGCCGGTTTCAAGACGGTGCTGGACGAGTCCTATCCGCCGTCGACCACCGATTTCACCGCGATCATCAACAAAGTGATCTCCTCCGGGGCCGACGCGCTGCTCGGCGGGGGCCACTACGCGGACGGCGCGACGCTTGCGCGCCAGTTGCACGACCAGAAAGCCGGCCTCAAGTGGGTATCGCTCCTGGTCGCTCCCGACAGCGCCCAGTTCGCGACGCTGGGAGCCGCGGCGGACGGGATTTCGGTGCCGTCGCAGTGGGAGCCGCAGGTCACGTACAAACCGCAGTTTGGGCCCACGGTGAAGGGGTTCACGAAAGAGTTCGTCGCCAAGTACAAAATCGAGCCGGATTACCACGCGGCCATGGGCTACAACCAAGGATTGCTGTTGCAGAAAGCGATCGAGGAGGCGGGCTCGCTCAATCGCGACAAGGTCGCGGCCAAGCTTAACGGGTTGAAATTGACCACGTTCTTCGGCGGCAGCAAGTTCGCCACCGAGGCGGACCGCCACGGGGTGCAGCTCGACCACGCCATGGTGCTCGCGCAGTGGCAGATGAAGCACGGCAAGCTGGTGAAGGAAGTGGTGTGGCCAGCCGAGGCCGCTACCGCGAAGCCCGTTTATCCGATACACTGAGCGCTGAAACGCGGTAACATGCGGCGTTATGGGGGTCGGCCCCGGGCGGGGCCGACCCCCAAATTATAACTATAAGCGCAAGAAATGATCGGAGTTCTCGCCTCGCTGTTGGACGGAATCCTCGTCGGCTCGGTGTACGGGCTCGCGGCGATGGGCATCACGCTTATCTGGGGCGTGCTCGACGTAATCAATCTGACCCACGGCACGATGATCGTCGCCGGTATGTTCGCCGTGTTCCTGCTCGCGGGGGTGGTCGGCGTTCCGGTCTACGCGACGCTGCCGATCGTCCTCGTCGGCGGTTTCTTCGTCGGCGTCGCGATGTACTGGATCTCGGTGCATCGCCTGGTCGGGCAGCCGCCGCTGATGAGCCTGCTGTCGACCTTCGCGGTCAACCTGGTGCTGATCGGCCTGGGCACCACGGTGTGGGGCACGGAT
>CAYPYM010000590.1:0-2604 GCA_964414435.1 uncultured Ignavibacteriales bacterium
CCAGAGTTTAGCTGAGTCAACTTCCGGTGAGAGAACCCGATGGGAACGAGCTGCCTCTTCGTATCCGACCTCCACGGTCGCATCAGTCGCTACGAAAGACTTCTCGGCGCTATCGAAAGCGAACGCCCCGCGCTCGTCTTTGTCGGCGGCGATCTTCTCTCGGTCAAGCGGCCCGGTATGGGTGGTGCAGACAGCCTCAGCGACGATCCGATCGGGAAACTGCTCCGACCGGAATTGACCAGCCTGCGGCAGACGCTCGGCAGTGCCTATCCAGCTGTCTTCGTCATCCCCGGCAATGACGATCCGGCCACGATCCTGCCGGCGCTGGCCGAGCTGGAAAGCGACGGCCTGCTGTATTCGATGCATATGCGCGGGGAGCAATTCGAGGACTACACGGTCTACGGCTACGCCTGCATCCCACCGAGCCCGTTCCGTCTGAAAGACTGGGAGCGCTACGACGTCTCACGGCACGTCGATCCCGGCTGCACCTCGCCGGAGGAGGGCTACCGATCGGTGCCACGTTCGAAAAGCGATATCAAGTTCGGCACCATTGCCGGCGATCTCGCCGAACTCACCGGCGACGCCGAAATGGAATCAGCCGTTTTTCTCTTTCATGTCCCGCCCTATCAGTCCAATCTCGACCGCGCCGCGCTCGATGGCCGTATGATCGACCACGTTCCGCTCGATGTAAATATCGGCAGCATCGCCGTGCGGCGGTTTATCGAATCAAAACAGCCGCTTCTGACTCTGCACGGTCATGTGCACGAATCATCGCGGCTCACCGGTTCATGGAAAGATGAAATCGGTCGGACAATCTGTTTGTCGGCGGCGTGGGACGGCCCGGAGCTGGCGCTGGTGCGCTTTGACCTCCGGCGTTTGCCGGACGCCTCACGAGTATTGATCTGATCCGTTGGCCTGCCCCTTGATCGGCAGGCGACGGGCGGGATCGGTCGGGGCCCCGATCTTGATCGCGTAGCTGTTTTTCCGTTTGATATCCTCATCCGTCACAATGTGGACATCGAGCAGGCCTTCGGTCTTGTACCCGGTCAGCTCGTAATTCAGTTCGGCGAGACTGAGACTCCACCCCTCCAGCCAGTAGGATAGATGCTCACGTTGATCCGGCGTCCCGGTGAAATGTATGAGAAGATCGATATCGCTCCCCGGACCGGCGCAGGCATTCTTGGTGCTGCCGAACACATAAAGGGCGTCGACCCCGAATCGCTCCGGGTCGAGCTGGGCGGCAATCTCCTTGGCCGCCTGCAGGCGCCACTGCCAGTGGGTATCCGACTGGGCCGGGCGGGCGCGCACGACCGGCGCCGCGTCTTTCTGGCTCGACGCCGCCGTGAGGAAACTCACCGCGCGATCCTGTTCCGCGTTCAGGAGCGTGCGAAGCACCTGGCCCTTGGCGCTCCTGGGGATATCGATCACCCGCACCGTATCGGCCAGATCGGAAAACTCCGGGACGAGATCGGCCAGCAGGTTCGGGGCACACCGCAGGAAATCTTCGTTGAGCCAGGATCCCTCGCGGCCCAGGTATAGCGGCAGGTAGCGGATCTTCGATTCGACCAGATCCTGGAAGAAATGCGTACCGAACGAAAGGTCGGGCGAGTAGTTGCCCTTCTGCAGGGCCACCTCGACCAACAGCGCGGTGTTGCTGATATCCGAATAGGTCACGGGCACCCCGAGACGAACATCACCGCGACTCCCCCACCGCCCCGGCCCGACCAGTGCAAACTGGCGGCGCGGCAGAAGCTGATTAAGGAGCCCGATCGCTTTCCGCACCCGGTACATCGAACCCGAATCGGGCAGGCCCTCGTACCGCCCGGGGTCGACATAGACGAGATGCGTGATATCGGGCACGCGGCCGTTGGAAACAAAACGGTCGCCGGCGAATATGATGCTGTCCTTGGAGATGTCCTTCGGAATCGGACTCGGTGCGTCGTCGTCGCCGTAGCTCTGCGGCCGGCACTGCAGCAGGTAGAAATCGCTGCCATCGTGGGCGAACTCGATATCGACCGGCCAGCCCAGCGTCTCCTCGAGCGTCTCGAGAATACTCCGCAACTGCTTCACGAACGGTGTCTGCGACAGCAGACCGTCGAATGTCACGACCAGTTGCTCCGATTCCGGATCGAACGTACTGCCGACCGGCCGCGTGATGTGTCCCGAACGCACCACCGACACGATATCTTTCAGCCCCGGCAGGGAGTGCCCGACATAGCGAAGGAACTCGTTGATCGGCACGGTCTCGAAACAGTTCTGCTCGAGATTGATGACATCGATATACCTGGGTGAGTACCGCATGATCTCGTCGGGGCTGACATTCACCCGCACCCCCGGCTTGCCCGGAGCCACCATGACCGGATAATCATCACTGAGGCGGTCGACCGCGCGCGTTCCCAGACCCGGTACAAGCCGGGCGAGACCGTCCATGCGGTCAATCTGCGGCGACCAGCGGAAATTGTTCCGGCTGAACGCTACGCCGGCCCAGGTCGGCAGGAAATACTTGCTGACCTGCGTGCCGACTACCTCCTGAATCATAATCCCCATCTCTTCGTTGAAATCGAGCAGGCCACGTTCGGTTCGGTACTCGATCGGGTCGGGACC
>CAYPYM010000591.1:0-2596 GCA_964414435.1 uncultured Ignavibacteriales bacterium
TTCTTTCCCATTGCTGCCGCAGCAATACCCATTCCAAAAGTGGTTTCGTTATTCACCTGCATCTGCGTGATCTTGTCGCGGAAGACCTTCGAGCTGAGTCCGTTGGCGCGGGCGGTAAGAATCGCTGAGCCGATTTTGACATCCCCCTGCCCGGCGACGCAGCCGCCGATTGCGGCGCGGTATGGCATAATGAAATTGCTGACCGCCTTGAGCGTGTACTTGAACTCGCCGCACATGAAGATCCGCTCGTTCGGGATGAAGACGTCTTCGAACAGCAAAAACGCCTGGGTGATGCCGCCCTCGGTGATCGGATTGTCCCAGCCCTCTTCCAGATCGCGTGCGTCGCTCGGGTGACGGGTCTCAACAATCGTCAAGCCCTTGATATCGCGCGGGATGACAAAGGACAGGGAGTAATCGGCGTCCTCTTCTTTGTAACCCGAGCCGGGCAGAATGAAGATCTCGTTGGCCGCCGCGATGCCGCAGATCATCACCTTGGCGCCGCGCACGACGATACCGTCCTCGCGCTTCTCAACCAGACGCAGGAACATATCGGGATCGTCCTGCTGGTGCGGCTTTTTGGTCCGGTCGCCCTTGGGATCGGTGAGCGCGCCGGAGATCGTGATATCGCGCGCCTGGGCGTCTTTCAGCCACGTAAGCAGCCGCTGGTGGTAGTCGGTGCCGAGTTCCTGATCCATCTCCCAGGTGGTGACGAACATGGCGTTGAGCGCGGTCCAGCCGGCGCAGCGGCCGCCGGTGCAGGTGCCGGTCAACTGGAACATGAGGCGCTTCATCGCCGAGTTGGCATACATGTCTTCGGCCGACTGGATGATCGAGAGGTAGCGGCTGATCGGCTCGCCGGTCAGATGGGAGACGGCGGTCACTTTGTCGCGGAGCTCCGGGTCGGCGGCGGCTTTGAAGGTCCAGCCGTGGCCCTCGACCGTCCGTTTGGTCGCCGGGTGGGTAGTGACGTCGGTGATGAGTTCGTCGAACTTGTATATGTTCGGCTGCATCTTTCGCAGCGACTCGAGATATTGCTGATAGGTTTTGAGGGCCATGCCTGCCTCCGGTGTATCGTGGAATGACTTGTCTTGTAATTTTGAATATAGAAGATTGTGAAAAATCTAACAAGCGAAATCGGGAACGGGCCATGCGGCGGCCAAAAGAAAAGCCGGCGAAGGCCGGCCTTTCGAGATCATTTCAGTCTGCCGAATCGATCAGAAGATTATCCAGAACGGATTGCTGATCCCGCGGCGGGTACCGCCGGTGGTGAACAGGTTCTGATTGTTGAAGATCGCGATCTCGACTTTCACTGAATCGACCGTGGTGAGGTCCATATCGTCGGCATAGCCGGTGTTCATTTTCCTCTTCAGGACCAGGCTGTACTGATTGTTGGCGTAATTGTCGACCGCTCGAATATCAAGCAGACTTCCCCGCTGGGCGTCGGTGTGAGCGGCGCCGCCAACCGAAGCGTCGATGACATAGCCCGGAACTTTTTGGTCGATCGTCCAGCCGCGGGTATCCTCAAAGTATCTCGTGGCATAGGTCGTTTCGGGCGGATCTCCGAAGATGACGGTATCGACCCGAAGCGAGTCGCGGAGATGAACGATATCGGTCAGCTTGAGGATATAGCTGTGGAACTGGCTCGTGTCTTTGGAGATGTAGGTGTTGTCGGGCGGATTGCTGGTTGCGATCGGCAAGGCCACCGAACCGGCCGCGTCCGGAGTGAGCGTGTAGTTGTTGTACGTGTAACCCATGCCCATGCCGGCTCCGCCGGTACGCAGTACTTTCCAGGCCCAGCAGTCGTAGCCGCCGCCGGGAGCGCCGTCGAACATGACATACGCCTGATCTTCCTGCTCGACCGTGTTCCGGGTGAGTTTCACGGGCGTCGTATCGGTAACGGCGTAATAATCGGGCCAGGCGTCAAAGCTGTCGTCGACCCAGCGCAGGCGGACATACAGCGTGTCGTTTTTCCTGATAGCCTGCACCTTTACCTCAGTAGCGAGCGAAGTGATTTTGCCGGCCGGCACGATCTTGGGCGTATTCGTCTGCGAAACCGGCACCATCACCGAGTCCACCGAATTCCAGACCGTTTCGTCGGCCGAGGAGAATGTCGGCGCGGTAACGGTGGTATTTGCCACCAGCCGCTGAAGCGTCTCGCCGCCGTCGCCGCCGGTGCCGTTGTCGTTGCCGCCGCATCCCCATAGCAGGGCAACCGAGAGAATCAAGCCTGAAGCGAGTAACTTGCGCATGTAACCTCCTCCGGTGGAGAAATTTGTAAGATATTGTCAGTATTATAAGATATACACACAAGGCCCCTCCGAAAAGCGGAAATTTCACGCCATCCGCTTGAGGATGATCATCGTCAGATCGTCGAACACATGCTGCGGACCGGCCCACTCCTTGACCGTATCGTGAATCAGATCGACCAGTTCCTGCGAGGTTTTGGTGCGGTTCTTCCGGACCAGCTCGGCCAGCCGTTCGGTGCCGAATTCTTGGTCGCTCTCATTAAACACCTCGGTGACGCCGTCGGTGTAGAATACGACCACCTCGCCCGGCGCCAGGAATATCGGCCGCTCCTCGTAGGTCGCCCTTGGCG
>CAYPYM010000592.1:0-2590 GCA_964414435.1 uncultured Ignavibacteriales bacterium
TGTCCGTAGGTGACAACATCCTTGTCATAGACGGCGAACGTTTGTTTTAGGATGCTTCGGGCAGGAGGCGGTCCCTGCCGCGCTGCCCAGCAGCTTACACGCAAACTACTTGTTTTTCTTTTTATGACGATTAGCGCGTCTACGTTTTTTGCGCTTATGTGTCTTGATTTTCAGCCGTTTCCGCTTCTTACCGCTGGGCATTCATCCTCCGTTTGGGGCAAAATGGTTTTAGATCTCGAGTTTCGTGATCATGTTCTTGAATTCGTTCGACGGCTTGAAGACCGGGACCTTCCGGTCCGGAACCGGGACGACCTCGCCGGTGCGGGGGTTGCGGGCCTTGCGGGCCTTGCGCAACTTGACCTTAAAGGTACCGAATCCGCGGATCTCGATGTTATGGCCGGTCTCGAGCGATTTTTTGACTGTGTCGAGAAACGAGTCAACAACGACCGCAACGTCGGTGCGGGTCAGGCCGGTTTTCTCGGCAACGCGTTCAACCAAATCAGCTTTCGTCACAACATCCTCCCTCGACAGGAATTATCGTTAACACGAGCTTATTACCTTCGTTTTCTCGTCGGTTCTCTTCGGGCGGCCCCGCGGGGAATATAAACCTTTGGGACACGAAAAGATACATCCATTAGAGGAAATAAAACTCGGGTCGACTTGTCAACTACTTTTCGCTAAAAAAGCGAAAAAAATCGCCATAAGCTACTGTCAGCGGTACAAATACAGCAATTCGGGCCCGCCCATCTCCCCTTTCACGGCCGAATCGACCGTATGGAGGACCCCTCCCAGCAGATCGAAGATGCTCACCTGCCGCCGGGTACGCGGATGAACCACGTTGGGTCGGCCCTTGAGATCGGCGAGATCGGCGGCCAGGTCGATCGCCTCGGTGAGCCCGCCGAGGGTGTCGACGAGGCCGAGATTTTCGGCCTGAAGGCCGGTGAAAATGGATCCGTCGGCGAGCGGATAGATGTCGTCGCGTTCCATACCGCGGCCCTCGGCGACGGCCTGCACAAACTGCTCGTAGCTGTCCATGACCACCGAGCGGAGCATCAGTTCTTCCTTCTTGGTCATGTCACGGGAGTAGGTGCCGACGTCTTTCAGTTCGCCCGACTTGACCACCTCGGTGCCGATTCCGACTTTGTCCAGCAGTTTGCCGGCGGTGTGGAATTCGAAGATGACGCCGATCGAGCCGGTGATCGTGCCGGGATTGGCGACGATCCGGTCGGTGGCGCAGGCGATGTAATAGCCGCCGGAGGCGGCCACGGAGGCCATCGAGGCGACCACCGGTTTGGCGTCGCGGGCGCGCTTGACGGCGTCGTAGATTTCCTGGCTGATAGCGACCCCGCCGCCGGGGGAATTGATATGCAGGACGAGGGCTTTGATGCCGTCGTTCTCGGCCCAGCGATCGATCTGATCGATCAGGGGGCGGCCCATTTCTTCGTTGATCACACCGCTTACTTCAATGACCCCGACACTTCCCCCGAAGCCGCCGAAACTGACCTCGCCGGTTTGCGACAGGGCTCCGAAGAAAACAAGGGCAAACATACCGAGGGCGCCGCACATGACGACCGCGATAATAATACCCGCAACAACATCCCGCTTCCGTGCCATCTGATTTGGTCCGTTAGTTCGTGTAAATCTTGAGCTTCTCACCGACGATGAGGTTGTCCGGGTCGGTGAGATTGTTGGTTTCGATAATACTCCGGGTCGAGGTCCGGTAGCGCCGCGCGATCAGGCTGAGATTTTCGCCGCGGCGAACCCTGTGAATCACGAAGGTCGGTCCGCTCGACCCGCTCGCCTTGCCATCGATCTTGAGCACCTGGCCGGGATAGATCCGGCTGGAGCGGCCGAGGTTGTTGAGCGAGCGCAGGTGCGAGGTGGTGGTGCCGAAGCGCCGGGCGATATCCCAGAGGGTGTCGCCGGAGCGCACCTTGTACTGGCCGGGGGTGTCGGAGCCGGCGGAGGCGTAGGTCTCACGCGCTTTCAGGTTACGGGCCGATCCGGGGATTTTCAGCTTCTGGCCGACATAGATGCGCGAGCCGCGTTCGATATAGTTGATCGAGCGGAGATCGTCGACACTGGTCCCGAAGGCTCGGGCGATATCCCACATGGTGTCGCCGGAGCGGACCACGTAGATGCCGTTGTGGGAGTCGTAATTGGTGTTGATGTGGCGCCGGGAGCCGCCGCCGGCCTGGTCGAGCGGGACCGGGACGATGATCGTGTGGCCGGCGTAGATTGTGCTGCGGCGGCTGAGGTTGTTGGCCTCCATGATGGCGTACTGGGAGACGCCGTAGCGTGAGGCGATGGTGCTGATGGTTTCGCCGCGGCGAATCTTATGCTGCACCCAGCTGGTTTCTTTCGGCGACGGCAGGTCGTCGTAAGCGGCCAGGAATTTCGGCCTGGTGCCGACCGGTATTTTCAACTGATAGTGCTTCGCATTCGGCGGCGTGTATTTGCGGAGCAGCTCCGGATTGAGTTCATGCAGATCGTCGACCGAACAGCCCAGCGCCTTGGCGACGGTGGAGAGTTCGAGACACTTGTCGATCTCGACCTCGTCCCAGACGAGTTCGTCGTCGAAATCGACATC
>CAYPYM010000593.1:0-2581 GCA_964414435.1 uncultured Ignavibacteriales bacterium
GCCTGCGAATATCCGATGTCATCCTGAAGATCCTCCCCGGTTGACGGCCCCGGCCCGAATTGTGTTTACCGGATACAAGATACGAAGCCGCCGGCGATTGGTCAAGGAGTGCCGTCCGGGGAAGGTACGATCTCGGAGGTGCCGGCCCAAATAGTAGGCACCCGGCGGGAGGGGGGAGCCACCGGGTGCTGTTCCGCTGACAAGATCGGGGCCGCAGCCCATGTGGCGACTACGCTGTCGCCGGGGCCCGGCTCCTCTCTTTCGGCGGAGCGGATTCCTATACTTTGTACGCAGTGAATCGGCCGAATGTGGCCGGGTTTTTGGTGCCGGGCGGAGGGAGCGGCGAGAGCTCAGAACCGATACGAGGCGCCGATCTCCATGAACCTGAGGCCCTCTAAATACGAGCCGTCCCTAGAGTACTTCGCGTAGTTGATTTCGAATTCCGCTTTCCGCAGGAAGGTCGGATAGCTGTCTTTGAGGAGTGGGGCCAGGCCGCGGGTGGTGATGGTCAGTCCCCAAGCAGTCTGGTCGAGGCTGCTGTAGTTGGCCGTGACCTTGCCGTAGCGGAAATAGGCGATTTCGGCTATCCCGATCTCACCGGCGTAGTGGTAGTACTGTGACTTTTGCTCGACCAGGAGCTTTTCGTACTCGAACATCGGGGTGAACGAGTATGCGACGATATCGCCCAGCCATCGCTTCAACCCGATCGCCAGGCCGGCCCGCACTTTCTTCGCAGGCGGGTCGTCCGGATTACTCCCGGCGTATTGCAGGTTCGGGCCGACGTTCCGGACGCTCAGGCCGACGGTCGGGGTGAAGGACCATTTCAGCGTGGAGGACACAACGCTCTGGTGCGGATCGTTTCCGAAGGTCCGGCTGACCGTTCCGCCAAAATCGAACATCGTGCTCGAGGATGTGCTGCTGGTGTTCCAGAGGGGATTGATCGACCGGTAGTATCGCGCCGTGACGCCGAAGCCGGCGCGGATCGTGCCTCGATAGGCTACCGCCGCGGTTAGATTGTGAGCCTCGTCGCGAGGATCGGGACTCCGGGTCGGGGCCGGCAGTACGATATGCTGGTAATCGAAGCGATGGTAGGCGTAGGCGAATCCCGCGCTCAGCCGCTCATCACCGTCCCGGTGCTGAAGTGGCAGTCCGACGGCGAAACCGTAGTAGCGGTAGCCGTATTCGCTGTAGTCCTCCAGGCCGGCCCGGGTCGGATACATTGCGAGAGATAAGTATCGGCCGTCGGAGATCAGGGCGAGCGTGCCGGGGTTGATCGTTTGTGAACCGGGTGCCGGACAGGCGACACCGGCGTTGGCGAAGCCGTGAATCCGGACCGAGCCGGGGGTTGCCATCAGCCCGCCCAAGTACCGGGGGAAGGCCGGCGTGGCGGCGAGAAGCACGATGACCAGAGCGATTGCTCTCCGGACGTGCGACATGGTGACCTCCCGTGGCATGTGCAGGATGCGGCGCGTTGCCCTGCCGAGGGATGCAAATCAACGGTTGCACCGGCAGTATACGACGGAACTCGTATCGATGCAAGAGGGGTAACGCCTCGGGAGGCAGGTCCGGGGAGCGGACCTGCCCCGCAGAATTACTTCCCCTCGAGCATCTGCAGCTCGTGCTGGGCGGCGCGGAAGTCCGGATTCAATTCGAGGGCATGCTTGTACGCCGCGATTGCCGCGGCAGTGTCGGCCTGCGCGACATAGATGCGACCGTAGGCGTATTCGTTCACGTACGAGTTCGGGTTGAATTCCTTGTTGAGCTTCAGAATTGCGAGGGCGTCGGGCATGCTGTTGTCGGCCACTTTCAAGGCCAGCACGGCGAGCATGGGATCGCTGAAATCGTAGGTGAAGCCGCCGTAATACTCGGTGCGAAGGGCCCGGTAGGTCGAGTCGAGCGCGGCCATGCCGCCCTGCGTGCGGGCGCGCATGAGGACATCCTCGATGAGCACCGGCTGCGGCTGGCCGTGGTGGCAGGTGAGGCAGCGCACCGCGAAGTGACCGGTGTCACTGACGGCCGGCAGGTTGGCGAGGTAGTCGTTGTTGATGTGGCCGGTCATTTCCATCATCCGGCGCGCGGTCAGCTTGATCTTGTTGTCATCGGAGGCGAAATCGATATCCCGTTCACCCGGGGGCGGAGCGGCGTGGCAGTGTTCGCAGCCGACGCCGAGCGCCTGAGTGAATTTGCGCATGACGGCGATGACCTGGTCGTGGGTCATGGTCGTGTCGAGGACCTTGAGGTTGGTCGGCTTGCGGTCCTCGCGCTGCGGCGGCTGGGCGGAGGCGCCGAGGGCGAATGCCAGGAGGAGTCCGGCGACCATAAGGGAGAGGGGGCGAAAACGGCGGACAGCGTGAGAATGAGTGGCGTTCATGGGTCGGCCTTTCGTGGGTATAGTTTCGTTCACCATAATCTCTAACTATACGTCATGAACGGCGACGGGGGAAGTCCCATTTTTTGCAGGGAGGAGGCGCTACGGCCGGCTCTCTTATCGATCCACACCGTCGGTCTTCGATAAGTTCAGGGTGACGCGGATGGTTTGGGTTCGCTGTCATTGCGGTCGGCGCACATGTTCTCCCCGGCC
>CAYPYM010000594.1:0-2581 GCA_964414435.1 uncultured Ignavibacteriales bacterium
AGCTACGCGCAGAAGCGTCGGGCGGCGGGGGAAGAGCGGGGGCGTTGAGCACCCATCGGGTGTTTTGCTCTGGCGCGGGTGGAAGGGGGTGCCGTTATGCTGAGCCTGTCGAAGCATGACTGGCAGTTACTCGATCGACGATCCATCGACTGGTCACTCTTCGACTTCGCTCACCCTTCGACTTCGCTCACCCTTCGACTTCGCTCACCCTTCGACTTCGCTCAGGGTGACGGGTGAAGCGATCTACAATCCCATGCGATGATAATAATCCTTGAGGGCGGCGATGACGCGCGGGGAGAGGAGCAGGGCGCCGGTCAGGGTCGGGATCGCCATGAGGGCGAAGCAGGTGTCGATGATGTTGAGCACCATCGCCTGACTCCACACCGCCGCGGCCGGCAGGCTGATCAGATAGACCCACACCCACCAGCTTCCGACCCGATCGCCAAACAGATACTTGGCACATTTCACGCTGTAGTACGAATACGAGATCATGGTCGAGATCGAGAAGAGCGCGATGATGACGGTGAGCAGGCCCTGACCGAACGTGCCGGGGAGGCCCTTGGTGAAGGCGGCGGTGGTGATGACGACACCATCGGTGCCGGGTGCGAGATCGACGCCGGCGATCACGATGACGAGGGCGGTCATGGTGCAGACGAGGTTGGTGTCGAGGAACGGGCCGAGCATGGCGATGAGGCCCTCGCGGATGGGTTCTTTGGTTTTCGCCGCGCCGTGGGCCATGGGGGCGGTACCGACACCGGCCTCGTTGGAGAAGGCAGCCCGCTTGACGCCGTTGACGACGACCTCGCGCATGGCGACGCCGGCGCCGCCGCCGAGCAGCGCCTTGCCGCCGAAGGCCGATTTGATAATGAGCAGGATGACGTCGTCGACAAGAGTGTAGTTGGCGATGATGATCCACAGCGCGCCGACGACGTAGATCACGAACATGGCCGGGACGACTTTGGCGGTGACCTGGCCGACCCGCTTGATGCCGCCGACGATAACGATTCCCACCAGCACCATGCAGGCGAGGCCGGTCCAGAGTGAGTCGACGTGGTTGTATTCCTGCAGCAGGCTCGCGAACTGGTTGATCTGGAAGAGGGCGAGGCAGCCGATCATGCCGCAGACGGCAAACATGATCGCGAGCGGCTTGAAAGCCGGGCCGAGGCCGACCTCGAGGAAATACATCGGGCCGCCCTGGTCGATTCCTTTGGAATCCTTCTTGCGGTACATCGTGGCGAGGGTGCAGGTGAAAAACTTGGTCGACATGCCGACGAGGCCGGCGACCCACATCCAGAAGATGGCGCCGGGGCCACCGAGGGTAAGGGCGACCGCGACGCCGGAGAGGTTGCCCATGCCGATCGTGGCGGAGAGCGCCGCGGTGAGTGCCTGGAAATGGGAGATCTCGCCGGGGTCGTTGTCTTTGTCGTATTTGCCACGGAGAATGGCGATGGCGTGGCCGATAGCGCGGAAGGGGAGGAAGCGTCCGGCGAGGGTGAAATAGAGGCCGGACCCGATCAGGAGAAAGATGAGGGGGAGTCCCCAGGCGTAATCGACCGCGACCTCCCAGAAATGTTCGACAAACTGCAAGCGGTAGTCCCTCGGGCGTTGTGGTTGCGAATAGGAAAGTATGGCGGATTGCAAACCGTGATGCAAGAAGGAAATACCGGTCCGGCAGAGGCGGCGGGACAGTCCGGAGGTCACTTCAATGTCCACAGAGCAGAATCGCCGCGAAATCGATGACAAGGTTTTGTTAACGAGCCCGCCCACGGGCACGTACCACATTTGTTAAGACCGTCGAAATACAAAAGAAAGGATGGCAGACGTATGAGCACGGAAACCGCCACTCAAACTCCGGTCGGAGAACTGGTGTACGAGGGAACCCTCCAGGTCACCGGCATTACCGAATACGGCGTCTCGTGGGCCGACCTGACCGGCGGCAAGATTGCGCCGCCGCCCGAAGGGGCGTATTTCGATATCGCTATCGAGGGTACACTGACCGGCGATCGACTCAGCGGAACTATCAAGGCAATCGACTATGCCCAGGTGCGGGCCGACGGCCGCTTCACGCTTCACATTCACGGGACGATCACGACCCCGGACGGCGAGCGCATCGCAATGATCGAAGATGGTGTCGCGATTCCTCCAACCGACGGCTCGGATCGGGCCGATGTGCGGCTGACCGCGTCGTTCGGGGCCGGATCGGGCGACTATGCCTGGCTGAATCGGTGTGAGCTGCGGGTGAACGGTCAGGTCACAATGAGCACCGGCGTAATAAATATCCAGGCCTGGCTCGCGTAGATCGACGAAAACGGACCGACCGAAGGCGGGGACCGATTGGCTCCCGCCTTTCCTTTTGCTGTAACACACGGATGAAGAATGCCGTATCATGACGGCATGGATATCAAAAAAATCACCGACGCCAACCGGGCGGCGTGGAATGAAGTGACGCCGATTCACCGGAAGAACCGCAAGGTTGACCTCAGGACCCTGTTTGCGCAGAAGGGCTACTCATATCTCGATCCGATCGAAACGGCCAAGCTGAAAGAGATACACCACAGGTTGCAGGATCTCTTGCCGGTCG
>CAYPYM010000595.1:0-2580 GCA_964414435.1 uncultured Ignavibacteriales bacterium
TGCCCCGTACGGGCCCTTTCTACGGCTTGTCATGAGGCGCCGCTCGCCGTATAATGCGACCGTGAACTTGGAATCACATTTACCCTGAGGAGAGGAGTTCATGAACACCACCCGTACTACTACCCGCTGTCGTTTCCAGCCTGTGGTCGGCCTGCTGCTGTTCGCCGCCGCTCTCTGCCTGCCGCTCGGCCCCGCCCGAGGCGAGGTCGACACCTATCAGATGCCGCCGCAGGCGATTGCCGATGTGATCGACGCTCCCTGGACACCCCGCGTGTCGATCAGCCCCGACCGCCAGTGGATGCTCCTGATGCAGTACCCCGGCCTGCCCGGCATCGCCGAGGTCGCCGAACCGGAGCTGCGAATCGGCGGACTGCGCATCAATCCGCGCATCAACGGCACCAGCCGGGGCTGGTATCTCACCGATATCTGGCTGCGCAGCATCTCCAAAAATCAGGAAGTCCGGATCGACGGCCTGCCGGCTGATCCCAGGATGGGCAACGTCTCGTGGTCGCCCGACGGCTCGAAAATCGCCTTCACGCAAACCACCGAGAGCGGTATCGAGCTCTGGGTTGTCGATGTCGCCGATCACGCCGCCCGGCGCCTGTGTGATCTTCCGCTCAACGCCGTCATGGGTCGCCCGCTGAGCTGGCTGGCCGACAATAAGACTCTCGTCGTCCGTGCCGTTGTGGGTGACCGCGGCGAGCCGCCGGTCGCATCGTACGTCCCCAAGGGACCGACCATTCAACAGAACCTCGGCAAGGCCCGCCCGGCCCGCACCTATCAGGACTTACTCTCAAACGAATACGATGAAGCCCTCTTTGATTTCTATGCCGCTTCGCAGGTGGCGCTCGTCACGCTCGACGGTATCGTTATGCCGATCGGCACGCCCGGTCTCATCGATGCCGTGGACCCGTCGCCCGATGGTTCGTATCTGCTGCTGGAAACGCTCCACCGGCCGTACTCGTACACCGTTCCGGCCTATCGTTTCCCGCGCCTGATCGAGGTGTGGGACCTCTCCGGCAAGCCGGTATTTCAGGTGGTCGATCAGCCTCTGGCCGACCAGATACCGATCGCTTTCGGATCGGTCCAGACCGGCCGGCGACAGGTTGAATGGCGCTCCGATGCCGCCGCCACTCTCTGCTGGGCCGAAGCACTCGACGGCGGCGACGCCGGCGCCGAAGCGGAGCACCGCGATCGCCTCTTCCTGCTGGCGGCCCCCTTCACCGGCGACCCGACACCGCTCATCACGCTCGACCTGCGCTACGACAGGGTGATGTGGGGCTCCGACAGGCTTGCCCTCGTCAGCGAGGACTGGTGGCAGACCCGCCAGACCCGCACCTGGGCCGTTGCCCCCGGAAATCCGTCGGCCGCTCCCGATCTCCTTATCGATCGTTCTTCCGAAGATCGCTACAACGATCCCGGCCGTCCGCTGACCTACCGCGACGAGCGGGGACAGTCTCTTCTTCTCACCGCCAACAACGGCAAAGTGCTCTTCCTGACCGGAGCGGGCGCTTCGCCCGAAGGCGACCGGCCGTTCATCGACGAGTTCAACCTGGCCGACAAGGAAACGAATCGGATCTTCCATTCCGATGCGCCCTACTACGAAACCCCGGTCACCTTCATCGATCCCGATAAGCGGATCGTCATGACCAGCCGTGAGACGGTTGACGAGCCGCCGAACTACTTCGCCCGGGACCTCAAGCACGGTGATCTCAAGCAACTTACTTTCTTCCCGCACCCCACCCCGCAGCTCAAGGACGTGCAGAAGGAACTGATCACGTACGATCGCGCCGACGGTGTCAATCTGTCCGGCACGCTGTATCTCCCGGCGGGGTATTCCAGGGAGAAGGACGGCCCGCTGCCAGTGCTGATGTGGGCGTATCCGGAGGAATACAAGTCGGCCGATGCCGCCGGCCAGGTCACCGGCTCGCCCTACCGGTTCATTCGTGTCAGCCGCTTCTCTCCCCTGCTGTGGCTCACCCAGGGTTACGCCGTGCTCGATGATCCCTCGATGCCGATCATCGGCGAGGGCGACGCCGAGCCGAACGACACCTATGTCGAGCAACTGATCGCCAGCGCCAAAGCCGCGATCGATGAACTCGAGCGGCGCGGCGTCGGTGATCCCGACCGGGTGGCGATCGGCGGCCATTCCTACGGCGCCTTCATGACCGCCAACCTGCTCGCCCATTCCGACCTGTTCCGGGCCGGTATCGCCCGTAGCGGCGCCTACAACCGCACCCTCACGCCGTTCGGCTTCCAGTCCGAGGAACGGACCCTGTGGCAGGCGCCCGACGTCTACTTCAAGATGTCCCCGTTCATGCACGCCGAGAAGATCAACGAACCGCTCCTGCTCATCCACGGCGAGGCCGACAACAATCCCGGCACCTTCCCACTTCAGAGCGAGCGCCTGTACGGCGCCATGAAGGGCCTGGGCGGCACCGTCCGGCTGGTCATGCTGCCGGCCGAGAGCCACGGCTATCAGGCCCGCGAATCGGTCATGCATATGGCGTGGGAAATGACGAACTGGCTCGACACCTACGTCAAGAACGCCGGACCGCGTGAAACGGCCGCGACCGAAGA
>CAYPYM010000596.1:0-2576 GCA_964414435.1 uncultured Ignavibacteriales bacterium
TTCTCTGGCGGGCACCCTGCGGGCACCCTTCGGGTGATTTGCTCTGGCGCGGGTGCGGCGGGCTGCAGTGGGATGTTCCGTCAGGACCTGATCCGCCGGCGGCGGATTGTGACCTGACGGTCTTCTCCCCACAAGAAAACGGGCCGCGAAGGCGGCCCGCTGGAATCTGTCGGAATCACTGTCGATGAGTCCGCTGTCGAAAAATGCCTACGGCAGCAGCCCCAGCGCCGAGCCGATCCCCGCGCCGAAGTGGAGAATCGGGTCCGGGTACAGACCGAAGAGGAACACGCCGGCCAGCCCGATCGCGAGGACCGAGACGGTCGGGACGGTGTAGCTGATTTTGTACGGCGACGCGTCCTTGGCGAAATACATCTGCTTGATCACCCCGGCGTAGTAGTAGAGCGAAAAGACCGAGGTCAGCAGTCCGACTCCGACCAGCCAGTAGAGCCAGTTGGCGCCGGGGTCGGCCTGGGCCTGCTGAATGGCCGAGGCGAAGACGAAGTATTTCGCGAAGAATCCGGCGAGCGGCGGGATGCCGGCCAGCGAGAGCAGGAAGACCGAGAACGACGCCGCGAATCCCGGCGACGTTTTGGCGACGCCGGCGTAGCTGGCGATCTCGCACGAGCCGGTCTTGTCCTCGAAGATGGTCACGGCGGCGAAGGCGCCCATATTCGCGAAGAGGTAGGCGAAGATGTAGAACGCCATCGACGACATCCCGAACTGGTTCATCGCGACCAGACCGATCATGACGTAGCCGGCCTGGGCGATCGACGAGTAGGCGAGCATCCGCTTGATGTTGGTCTGACGGATCGCCACGGTGTTGCCGAGGATCATGGCGAGGGCGGCGACGATGGCGGCCAGCTTGCCCCAGTCGTTCGGGGCCATGTAGGTCGGCCAGAAGGCGTTGAGGCCGCCGACGAAGATCTTGGCGAAGGCGATCAGGCCGGCGCCCTTGGAGCCGACCGACAGGAAGGCCGCCACCGGGGTCGGGGAGCCCTCGTAGACATCCGGCGCCCACTGGTGGAACGGCGGCAGGGCCAGCTTGAAGCCGATGCCGGCGAGGATCATGATGGTCGCGGCGACGATGATCACGCCGACGCTCCTGTAGGCGATGTTGATCGCGGCGATGGTCAGGCGCATCTGGAGCAGGTCGGTCGTGCCCGAGATGCCGTACAGGAACGAAATCCCGTAGAGCAGGAAGGCCGACGACAGGGCGCCGATGATGAAGTATTTCACGCCGGACTCGACCGACGTCTTGCTATCCTTGTAAAATGCGGCCAGGACGAAGAGGGGGATCGTGGTCAGTTCCAGGCCGATGTAGAGCGAGAGGAGCTCGTTCGACGAGGCGAGGAACATCATCCCCACCGTGGACAGCAGGATGAGGCCGAAAAACTCGCCGCGATGGGCCGTGATCTTCTGCTTGATGATCGAGAACGAGCTGCCGATGGCCATGAAGGCCGCGCCGAGGAAGATGATCTTGAAGAAGCGGGCGGCGATGTCGTTGACGAACATCCGTCCGAATCCGGTGCCGTTGGGCGTGAAGGCCAGCAACGCGCCGGCGACGGCCAGGCCGAACAGGGCGAGGTAGCCGACGCTCGATTCATTCTGGCGGCGCGTGACGACATCGAAGGTGATCACGACCAGGGCCCAGAGAAAGAGGAAGATCTCGGGGGCCATCAGCCACAGGTTGAATTCGGGTATCGTAAAGTCCATAACTACCGGGCCATCAGGTTAACGAGATTTTGCAGCGTCGCCGACATCAGCATCTCAAGCGGCTTGGGGTAGATACCGACGGCGAGGGTCAGGACGGCCAGCGGTGCGACCGCGATTGTCTCGCGGAGGTTGATGTCGGTCAGGCCGCCCCAGCGGGCGAGGTCGAATTCGCCGAGGAAGACCCGCTGGACCATCCGCAGGATGTAGGTCGCGCCGAGCACGACGCCGAGCACCGAGATGCCGACGACGATCTTGTTGGTGCCGAGGAAGGAACCGACGAAGACCATGAACTCGGAGACGAAACCCGACATACCCGGCAGGCCGAGCGAGGCCATGCCGAACATGACCATGAGGCCGGTGTAGACCGGGAGCTTGGCGCCGAGACCGCCGAAGGCGGCGATTTCGCGGGTGTGGGCGCGGTCATAGAGCACGCCCACCAGGAGGAAGAGGGCGCCCGTGATGAGGCCGTGCGAAACCATCTGGAACATGACGCCGGCGATGGCGGTCACCTGGGTGTAGGCGCCCAGCGCCAGCATGCAGTAGCCCATGTGCGACACCGACGAATACGCGACCAGTTTTTTCAGGTCTTTCTGCGCCATCGATACCAGCGCGCCGTAGATGATGCCGATCGCGCCGAGAATCGCGATCCAGAAGCCGAGCTGGTGCAGCGCCGAGGGGAACATCGGCCAGCTTATCCGCAGCATGGCGTATGTCCCCATTTTCAGCAGCACGCCGGCCAGGATGACCGATACCGCCGTGGGCGCCTGCACGTGGGCATCGGGCAACCACGTGTGGAACGGCCAGACCGGCACCTTGATGGCGAAGGCGACGAAGAAGAATATGAAGCAGACCATCTGCAGCGT
>CAYPYM010000597.1:0-2572 GCA_964414435.1 uncultured Ignavibacteriales bacterium
TGCTCGGAAGGGAAAGCTCCAACGACGTCTCGGTCCTGCTCGGAGACGGCGCCGACGTATTCGGGTTTGGTCGGGTCGATGATCGAACGGGTGATCATGTCGCCGATCGGAGGAACGTCGGGGAACATCTCGCGGATTCCTATCCAGCCGTCGGCGCCGGTCGACACCAGCGTGTCACGTCCGACGACCGCGCCGATCCAGAATGAGGCGGCGAACAGATACTGGTTGCGGGAGCCCTTGGGATACTCACAGCCGCCGGCCGGGATGGCTGCGCCGGTGAAACAGTCCTGGGCGGCCCCCACGGTGAAACCGAGGCCGAATGTCCCGTTGTTGTTGACGGCGAGCACCAACTGACCGACCGTATGGGCGGCCACGCAGTAAGCGACGTTCTGGGCGGCCAGTGAGCCGGAGTTACCCCTCCCGCCGCCGTACTGGAGCGAGGCACGTCCAAACGTCGATCCCGTCAGTGCGAGAAGACACGCAGAGGTGGCGAGAACAACAGTTAGAGCTTTTCGTGACATAAACCTTTCCTATCGGATAAAACCGCTTTCCCTACAAACGGGCGAAGCCAGTTCGACGTTTAATCACTGTTTTACCTTTTATTTCCCGCTAAACTAATGCAACTCACGGCGATTCCGCAAGGATTTTCATCGAAAAAATGCCTCGGCGGCCGCGCCGTCCCCGGTGCCCGCGCGTTCGCCGCAACGCTTTGAAACAACGATCATTAGGTCGACGCAACGGGCGCAAACGCTACGCCCCGGCGGCACCACGGCCGGAACGCCACATCGCATAGACGAAAAGGGCGGCACAGACGTTTAATCGGGCACCGATAACGCCCGGCCGGCTGCCGAAATCTCACTCCGCGCTTGGATCGGTGATGCGACCGACAAACAGGAGCGTGCCCGAGGCCCGCTCGCGAATGGCCAGGAGGAACGGATGGTCGAAGGTGAGCCGGAATCCGCCGGGCTGAACCGAAGTGACGGCCAGTCCGATTGAAGTCGCGGCAGCCGCCTCGGTTCCCTCCTCGTCGACCTTGATATAAGTCTCGTGCAACACCTCGTTGATATGCAGGTCCGACCGGTCCGCGATCCGGCTGAAGTCGGACTCTTCGGGTTGAAAGGCGATTGCCATACCGAGACCGGAAAGCACCTTCACCAGATCGAGCTTGGTCCTGAGCTCGAAACTGGGAAGGAAGATCTTCCCGTCATCGGTCGCCATCCCGGTCACCATGCGCTGCCAGGATTCAGCGTCCAGCAGTTTCATGACGTCGTCAACGCCGTACCGGCCGGTCGGAAGGATCAGAGTCATGCTGAACGAGCCGTCGCCGTAGGGCAGGTCGATCGCATCGAACGACTCGGTCTGATAGTGATCCAGCCCGACCTCCAACGCCATGAAGGGCGTGCTCACCGAACCGCCGCCGAGGAGGTAAAATGGCGCGTTGGCCGTGGCTTTGGGGTCAAAGGGGTGGGTCCAGTCACCCTTGAAATAGACCGCGTTGACGAGCATCATTACAAGCAGGGGATCGAGTTTCGCCGGTATGATATCCGTGATTTTCTCTCGGGTGTGATCCGATACCCACTTGTTGATTGTGGCCGGGGAGGCGGCGGAGCCAAAATCAAGCTGACCGACTTCGGCGTGGAAAAACTGCCGGTTGATGTCGAGAAACGACGGCTTGACGCTGAAATCCTGATCCACCCAGATCGAGTTGGCAATTGAGATTGTGAGGCTGCTGTCGGGACGATTCAGCCGTTTCATCATATCGGCAACCGCTTGATTCATGACATCATCGGGCATTCCCTCCAGCTGCATAGTTGACATCATGGCTTCGTGGGTAGCTCCGGCGGCTCCATTGGCCACCATAGCGAGTGCCATCGAGATCGAAAGCGGTGAGATCACGACGTTTTCGTCGCCGTGCCCGGCGACGGCGGCATCGAGAAGTTCAAAGCCGAAAGTCAGATCGGCGGTGGCAAGGGCCGAGTCGGCCCCGGTGAGCGCCAATGGCGAAGACGGGCCGGTATCGTCATCCGGAGCGGCGTACAGCCCGGCGGCGAGTGCTAGCGCGAGCATCAGCGCGATCGCCGGCACGATCCAATGTGATTGTCTCATGGGAATCCTCCACGGATACAGAAGACCGACCGGACGCGCGCGGTCAGACGCCGCCGGTTTCACCTCACTTTACTAACTATATCCTATTCGGTTGCCAGGGTCAAGCGCGACCGTCGCCGGTCAGCGGGAGGATGCACGCCACCCGAGCAGTTCGGCGGCGCGGGGCAGAAGGGTGTCGGCGATCAACCGGTGGCCGGTCGCATCAGGATGACAATGGTCCAGGAACAGCCGCTCGCCGCCGTTGGAGTCAAACAGCGGCCCCAGATCGATCACGATGGCGGCTCCCGATCTACCGAGCGCTTCAAGCTGATTCAGGTAGACGCGCTTGACGCGCAGGGAAAAGTAGTCGCACTGAAGAGCCGAATCGAGCCAGGGGTAGGCGGTGCGACGGGGCTCGATGACGGAGATGGTGTCGACGCCCGCCTCCGACAGGGCGTTAATCCCGCGATTATAGAGGAACGGCGCG
>CAYPYM010000598.1:0-2570 GCA_964414435.1 uncultured Ignavibacteriales bacterium
CAATCGGTTATAGCTCCAATTTGGCCTTTTCCGGGTCAAGATTCGGCCCCGCCCGCCGATATACTAATAAGAAACCGTATCCGCAAAAATGAACCCGTTTTGGTGAACTGGGAGACATAGATGTTTACACTCCGTGAGCTGCTGGAAGAAATGGTCAAGATGAACGCCTCTGACCTTCACCTGACTGTTGGTTCGCCGCCCGTCGTCCGTGTCGACGGGAAGTTGCAGCGACTCAATTACGACCCCCTCACCAGCGACATGACGAAAAAGCTCAGCTACTCGATGCTCACCGAGAAGCAGAAACTCAAATTCGAGCAGAACTCCGAACTCGACTTCTCGTTCGGCATCGAATCGATGAGTCGTTTCCGCTGCAACGTCTTTATGCAGCGCGGTAACGTCGCCGTGGTGCTCCGGCAGATTCCGTACAAGATCCGCACGTTCGATGAACTCGGTCTCCCCAAGGTGATCGCTGAGTTCGCCAGGCTTCCCCGCGGCCTCGTGCTCGTGACCGGCCCGACCGGCTCCGGTAAGTCGACCACCCTCGCCGCGATTATCGACAAGATCAATCGCGAGCGCCCGGTGCATATCATCACGGTCGAGGACCCGATCGAGTATCTCCACCGGCACCAGCTGGCGCTCATCAACCAGCGCGAAGTGTACTCCGACACGACCTCGTTCGCCTCGGCGCTGAAATACGCGCTTCGTGAGGATCCCGACGTCGTCCTGGTCGGCGAGATGCGCGACCTCGAGACGATCGAGTCGGCGCTGTCGATTTCCGAGACCGGTCACCTGGCGTTCGCGACCCTGCACACCAACTCGGCGGCCGAGTCGATCAACCGTATCGTCGACTCCTTCCCGACCAACCAGCAGGAGCAGATCCGCGTCTCGCTCTCGTTCTCGCTGCAGGCGATCGTCTCCCAGACGCTGATTCCGCGGCAGGGCGGCGGACGAATCATGTCGCTCGAGATAATGGTCTGCACCCCGGCCATTCGGGCGCTCATTCGCGACGATAAAGTGCACCAGATGTACTCGATGATCCAGTCAGGGCAGAAGTATGGCATGAAGACGATGAACCAGTCCCTGGCCGAACTATACCTGAGCGGAAAAATAACTCTTAACGACGCGATGAATCACAGTTCGAACACGCAGGAACTGGGCGAGATGCTCTCGCGCCAGAAAACTCCGGCGTTTTCGTAAGCCGCGTTGTGCGAAAGGGCCATTATCATGCCAGTATTTGAATACAAGGGCAAGACACTCGCCGGCGCCGCTGTCCAGGGATCGCTGAAAGCCAAAAGCAAGGGCGACCTGGAACGGGTGCTCCGTCAGAATCGAATTCTGGTCACCCAGATCTCGAAGAAGTCGCCCGAACTCAGTCTCAAGATCGGCACCGGCATCAAGAAGGTGGATGTCTCCCGGTTCACCCGGCAGTTCGCCACCATGATCGGGGCCGGTCTGCCGATGGTGCAGTGCCTCGACATTCTCTCCAGCCAGATGGAGAACAAGGAACTGGCCAAGGTCGTCAAGGAAGTCAAGGAAGGCGTCTCCGGCGGCGCCACGCTCTCCGAGGCCATGGCCCGGCACCCCAAGATTTTCGATCCGCTATACACCAACATGGTGGAAGCCGGCGAAATCGGCGGCGCACTCGACGCTATTCTGGTGCGACTCGCCGTCTACCGCGAAAAAGCCGACAAGCTCGTGCGGAAGGTGAAGGGCGCGATGGTCTATCCGTCGGTCGTCATGATCGTCGCCGCCGGCGTAACGGTCGGTATGCTGGCCTTTATCGTGCCGGTCTTCGCCAAGATGTTCGCCGGCCTGAAGGCCGAACTCCCGATGCCGACCCAGGTCGTGCTGCAAATCTCCAACTTCCTCAAGGCCAATTTCCTGTACCTGGCGGTCGGGGTTGCCGGTATTGTGGCCGGCCTCCTCTATTGGAAGAAAACGCCTCAGGGAGGATTGGCCTGGGATAAGTCGATGTTGCGCATGCCCGTGCTCGGTAACCTCGTCCGCAAGTCGTCGGTGGCGCGGTTCACCCGTACCCTCGGAACCCTGCTCGCCTCGGGTGTGTCGATTCTCGACGCCCTCGATATCACGGCCAAGACGGCCGGCAATATGGTGATCGCCAATGCCATCAACCGGTCGGTGATGGCCATCGCCGAGGGTGATACGATTACCGGACCGCTCAAGGAATCGGGCGTGTTCCCGCCGATGGTCACGCAGATGATTTCGGTCGGTGAGAAGACCGGCGGCCTCGACGAGATGCTCAACAAGATCGCCGACTTCTACGACGAGGAAGTCGACGACGCCGTCTCGGCCCTGACCTCGATTATCGAACCGATCATCATCGTCTTCATGGGCGTCGTGATCGGCGGCATCCTGATCGCCATGTATCTGCCGATGTTCGACATTATCGGCAAGATCGGCTAAACGACCGGCATGCCCGGACAATTGTAAACCGATGTGAATACCGGGGACGGTGTCGGACCGACGCCGTCCCCGTTTTTGATGGTACCCCGCCATGGTGCAGACCGAACAACGCCGCCGCCTCGCCTGGTTCGTGCCCCTCCGCCTGG
>CAYPYM010000599.1:0-2567 GCA_964414435.1 uncultured Ignavibacteriales bacterium
ATAGCGGATCCACGGCACGCTTTCCCGGGCCTTCTCGGCCAGTTCCCTGGTACGCTCCTCGTTGGCGGTAGCGGCCGTCAGAAGTACCGCTACGACGCTCGCCAGGGCGTAGGCCGGGAAGATGAACCCGGATAGGTTCCTGACCAACGGGTGGCCGATCACCACCCCGAACGCGAACAGCAGCGTCTCCAGAGTCATCATCGCGTAGACGTAGCTTGCCTGCTTGAGTGTCTTCATCGTGACCCGTGTCCTTTCTCATTGCACGCGGCCAGTAGCCGCGCGAGTGTGGTAACGTTGGGCCGGACGGTTCCGGCCTCTATCCTCCTGACCGTGCTGGCGGCGCACTCCGCCGCCCGTGCTAGCCCCACCGCGGATAGCCCCGCGGCCCGGCGTGCTTCCCGGACCTGAGCGCCCCAGCAGCCCGAGCGCGCAGCCGCAGCGGCCTGTGTGGCCTCCGCCAAGGCTTGCAGCAGCTCGTAGGCCGCCGGGTCCGCCGTCTCCTCCGCGCATAGCCCAGCCGCGCGTCCTACGCCCACACGCAGCGCCGTGCTGGGGTTAGCCGTATAGGCCGGCCGGCGCATCTCCTCTCCCGCTACGCCGCCCCTCATGCGCCGGTACCGCTCCCCGGCAAGCCATGAACCTGGGCCGGTAGCCTTGACGGTTACGACGTTGAGGATCCGCAGCTCCGGCCTGATACCGGGCCGACTCATGCCTCCGCAGGCGGCTGGCCGCCGAGTATGAGCGCCGTATGGGTGAAATCCAGGTGGGTAGCCAGCTCGGCTGCGGACTCCAAGATGGCCGGGTTGATGACCTGCGCCGCCGCGATGACGGCCGCGACCAAGAGCGCCAGCTGGAGCGTGTTATCCGCCCGCAGGACGATCTCCGGTCGGTCCGTCACCGTGGCGATGGGGTTACCGGGCGGCGCCTTGATCATGACGGCCAGCCCGGCGGAGCCCTCCAGCACGTGGACGTCCCCGTCATCGCGCTGAAGCTCGAACCGCAGATGGGTCTTTAGATCTTCCGCCATGGCCTTATCCTCCTGAGCTTGCTGAGCCGGCGGCTCGCGTCTTCGATGGCGCGCTCCGCCTCGTCGATAGCCGCTAGCCGATCAACTCGGTTGGCTAGTAGCTGGGCCTGACCGGAGCTTTCGAGCGCGTCCTGTATGTCCCTACGCGCTTGGCGCACGCTCCACCGCCAAATGGCGTCCTGGACGACGTACGCCCAGAGCAGGAGCGCGCAGCCGGCTACGACCAGCCAGAGCCAGTCCGCGGTCATCACGCTTCCGGCTCCTGCGTGGCCTGCGGATAGGTCATCGTACTACGCCACAGCGCCGCCAGCGCCGCCAGTAATGAGAGGCCGGCGAACACGCCTACGTCCAGCTTGCGGGAGGATGTCCCGGCTAGCGAGCCGGCTACGACGGCGAGGGCCCATAGCGTGGCTGCCGTGAAGCCGTCCTCCCAGATACGCCGCATCATGAAGGATCCGTCCGCGTCTTCCGCGGGCGACCCCGTGGGCGCAGCTCGTCCCCGCACCAGCGGTACAGGTTCCCGATGTCGCCGCCGCATACTCGCGTCAGCGCCTTCAGGTACGGCTGAAGCTCCTGCGTTGTCGGCCGGCGTCCTATCCGGTCCCGAAGCCCACAGTAGCATTGTATGGCCTCCTCCTTGGTCCAAGGTGATCCAGGGCGCCCCAGGCGCTTGATCTGTGGGGCTGGTGTCATGGTCCCTCCTCTCTGATGCGCCTCAGCTGGCGTGCCAGGCCAAGCGCCTCATGATACGTCAGCGGCCGACGTAGCCCACGCACCGGCTCTCCGGTCGCTAACTCGGTAATGCGCCAGCCTTCATCCCGGCCCCTGTGAACGAACAGCGGCCCAACGAACTGGCCACGTACTTCCACGCGCCTACCGTCGATGGTGACTACCGCCTCTCCCCAGCCGCCGCGCGTCATGAGCATAGCCGCTCGAAGTTCATCTTGGGTCCTCGCGGTTGGTAAAGAAGACGTGAGGCACGACTACGTCTTCACAGGCCAGACATCCAGGTATGCCGTGTCTCCGGCAACGCTTTTCCAGCACTCGGTGGTGGCCCTCCGTCTGCGCCATCGAGGCGAGAAGGCGCAGGGCTTCGCGGGCAAGCACCTGGTAAGCGTTGACCAGCGCACCTCGATACGCGGACGCCTCGCGGTGGGTGGGCCGATAGCCCCGACGCAAGTCCCGAATCGTTGCTGGGCATACGTCATCCCGTGTACCCAACTCCACCAGTAGATCCGCGAGATCCTCGGACGACCCGCACTCGATGAGGCGTAAGATGTCCAGCAGCGTATCCGTCTTCTCTGCCGGGGTCATCGGTCACGCTCCGCAAGCATGGCGTCGGCAAAGACGTATGCCGCTGTCGCCAGTTCAGACGATGGGCGCTCGTACCAGTTGCACGATGCGTCTCCAAGCATCCCGACTAGTGCCTGCCCTGCGAAGTAGTCACGGAGCGTCATGCCGGCATGCCGCTTCCCGGGTTGGTAGTCTGGATGACGGGCATTCGGAACGGCACCCGGAAACGCTAGTCCTCCGTCTATCT
>CAYPYM010000600.1:0-2556 GCA_964414435.1 uncultured Ignavibacteriales bacterium
GTTACTGTTTTTTTATCTTTTCCTGCAGTTTGAGGCAGCCCTCGAGGAGCGCTTCGGGGCGGGGCGGGCAGCCGGGGATGTAGACGTCGACCGGGAGAATGTGGTCGATGCCTTTTTCCACTGCGTAGTTGTCGTAATAGAACGGTCCGCCTTTGATGGTGCAGCCGCCCATGGCGATGACATAGCGCGGTTCGGCCATCTGGTCGTAGAGGCGGCGGAGGCGGGGAGCCATTTTTTTGGTGATGGTGCCGGCGGCGATGATGAGGTCGGCCTGCCGGGGGGTGGGTCGGAAGATCATGCCGAGGCGGTCGAAGTCGTAGCGGGCGGCGCCGGTGCACATCAGTTCGATAGCGCAGCAGGCGGTCCCGAACAGCAGGTACCACAGCGACTTGGCCTGACCCAGATGGAGCAGCTTCTCCAGCGAGGTGAGAGCGATGGTTCCGCCCGGGATTTTTTCGGCGTAGACCGGAAGCTTCTTTATTGCACCCATTTCAGCACTCCCTTCCGCCAGGCGTAGAAGAGTCCGAAGAAGAGGATGGCGACGAAGAGAGCCATTTCGACCAGGGCGAAGAGGCCGAGTTGCCCGAAGGCGACGGCCCAGGGGAAGAGGAAGACCACTTCGACGTCGAACAGGACGAAGATGAGGGCGAAGATATAGAACCGGTTATTGAACTGGATCCAGGCTCCGCCGATCGGTTCTTCGGCGCATTCGTAGTTCTGATTCTTCTCCGGGTATGGATTGTGGGGACGGATTAGTCGGGAGAGGAAGAAGGTGAAAAGGACGATTCCGATGCCGGCAAAGATGAAAATAAGAACAGCCAGATATTGAGACATTGTTGCGTACCTTTTTTGCCTTCATCGGTCACGGACTATGTGACCGAATTCACAATTTTACAATGGCTCAAGAAACCCCGTTTTCCCTCCTTGTCAAGCGTTTTTTTGAACGCATGTGCAACCGAACTTGTTTGACCGCAAGAGGAAACAGGAACGGCTTGACATACTATGGCGTTCCCCCAGAGTAACTTACGGAAAGCGGACTTTGCGGGTCGATTACCCCCAATTCGGCACCATCCGGCAGAAATTCAAGCGGCTTTATCCGCTTTCGCCCGGCGGCCGCCGTCTCAGTCGAGACGGCGGATTTTCAGGTAGAGCGCGATCGCCAGCAGCGTGATGAACAGGGTGGCGAAACCGAGTCCCTTGCGCCGGAAATAGAACTCGCTGATCAGGTGTTTGGCCTGGGCGCGCACCTGCTCGGAGGTGGCGATCCCTTTCTTGGCCTCGGTCTCGACCTGGGCCGGATCAAACGAATGAACCAGGGTCCGGGTGCGGATCAGGCTCTGCTTGACATCGCCCATGGCGAAATCCTGATCGTCGGTCTCCATGCCCTTCGCCCGGGCTTTCTCCAACTCGGCATCGGCGGCGTCGCGGGTCGACACGAGGTTGCCGATCCAGTTGGAGATGCCTTGAGCGGCGGCATAGCCGGCGTCGCCCTTGCTGTGACACTCGGTACAGACGGCGCCCGCCCCCACTCCGACCAGTGAGTCGCTCGGCGCGGTGATTTTGTGGTTGCCGTGGCAGACCTCGCACATGGGGAGGTCCATGGCCTCGTAGGCTTCCTTGTGAGGCGATTTGTCGTAGAGCTGCATCTGGAAAGCGTGGCAGTTGCCGCAGACGGCGGCGAGCGAGTTCACGCCGGGGGGGATCGCTCCGTGGTTGCCGTGGCAGCTGTTGCAGGCCGGGGCGCCGAGGTCGTCGTTGTCGAGCAGGGCGTGGGCGTGGACCGACTGCTCCCAGTCATGGAGCTGGTTGGTCGGGATGCCGTAGCCGGCCATGTGCTGCTTGTCGGCGTGGCACTTGCCGCAGGTGAAGGGGATGTTTTTCGGATAGATGGTCGCGTGCGGCATCTTGGCCGAGCCGATATTGTGTACCGAGTGGCACGAGACGCAGTTGGCCACGAGGGTGTCTTTTTTGCCGAACAGTCGCTGGCCGTGGATCGAGGTTTTGTATTTGGCGAGCTGGTCGGTCGCCAGGCCGGGATTGTGCTGGCCCATATATTTCGGATCGCTGTGGCAGCGGGCGCAGAAGTCGGGCACCTGGAGATAGGTCGGGACGCCGCGCCAGCCCTTGGAGGCGCGGACATCGTCCATATCGTCGAGGGTGGGGTCGCCGCCGTGGCAGTCGTTGCACATCAGCCCTTCCTGGAAGTGAATGTCGCGGGCGAAGATATTCGACGGCCCGCTGTCGTCTTCCCACGACTGATGGCAGATGATGCACTGGTTGTCCTCGGCCTGGGCGACGGCGAGGGACGGCAGGACGGCCGTGAGGGCGAATGCAAACAGCGTAAAGATCGATTTCATGGCCGCCTCCTATTTCACCAGATAGCCGATGATGGTCATTATGATGATGAACGCGAGGACGAACCAGCCGAAGTAGGTAAAGCGTTTCGAGCGTTCGCCGCGCTTCGATTTTTTGTCGAGGAACGGGACCAGGGTCCAGACCAGGCCGCCGGCGCCGAAGATGATGATGCCGAACAGCTCGCCTGCGATGAAGCCGATA
>CAYPYM010000601.1:0-2553 GCA_964414435.1 uncultured Ignavibacteriales bacterium
CAGCTCGGTGTCGTCGACCTGGAATCCATATTTGTCTTCGAGAAAGCCCACCAGCTCGAGAACGCCGGTCGAATCAATCACACCCAGTTCCAGAAGCGAGGCCGAGTCGGTCAACTCCGACGGATCGCGGCCGATCATGAAGTTGTCGACGATGAACGATTTCACTTCGCTGCGAATATCCACAGTACCTCCAGATGGTATCGTTATTGCCTTACCCTGACGGCTGCGGCAGACCCTTTTGTACTCATCGGCTGCTCCCGGCGGTTTCCTTTAGCCGCCCGGCTCAGCCCTTTGAGCGGTCTACCCAGACCTTGAACGCAGCCCGGCCCGGATTGTTTGCACTTTCGAAGCTCTCAACAAACTGGCGGTGGAGCAGCTGGGTCGACAGGATGCCGATCAGCGACATGTTGTCCTTGAACGAAAGGTGGGCGTGTGAGAGCCGGGTGCACTTCTCCCGGAGTTTCGCCACCGCTGACGCATCGAACAAGCCGGCCGCTTTCACCGCCGGCTCACCGAGCATATCGGCCACGTAATCCGGCGAATCGGGCTGGACAAAGCTGTTGGAGTCGGGGGCCATGTACGGCTGCTTGACCCGGTCGGTGATCTCTTTCGGCAGCTCCTTCGCCATCGCCCGCTTGAGCACGTACTTCTCCTTCAGGCCGAAAATCTTGTGCCACGGCGGAATCGTCGCGGCAAACTCCACCACCCGGTAGTCCAGAAACGGGAAGCGCCCCTCGACCGAGTTCGCCGCCAGCATCCGGTCGCCCTGCGACGACAGCAGATATCCCGACAGAAGCGAGCGCGCCTCAAGATACTGCGCCCGGCTCAGCGGGTGCCAGCGGGAAAAGGCGGGGGGGAGATCGTCGGCAAATATACCCGTAGAATTATATTGGTGTATAGCGGTTTGGACGTCTTTATTGAAGTAATCCTTTATCTTGGTCGTCGTGTTCATCCGCTGCATGTGCGAGTAGTAGTACTTGTCCGCCTGGGCCAGGCCCACCTTGTAAAACGTCTCGAGATAGAATTTCGCCCGTGCCCCCGAAAGCGGCAGCGTGGGGTAGAGCCGCCGAAGCAGCGCCGGCCGCCAGGTCGAGCTCGGATTCCGCGCCCAGAACCGTCGGATCAGCGTTTCCTTGAAAATGTCGTACCCGCCCAGCACCTCGTCCGAGCCTTCGCCGGTCAGCACGACCTTGAAGTTGTTCTGCCGGACAAGGCCCGAAAGCATGTACAGCGGAGTCGGAGCGGTCCGCACAATCGGGCGCTCGGTGTGGCGGATCACCGCCGGGAAATTGGCCGCGATATCGTGATAGGTGCAGGTAATCTTGTGGTGATTCGTGCCGAGATACTCGGCCATCTGCGTCTGATACCCCGACTCGTCGTACGCTTTGTCCTGAAACGCAATCGAGAACGTCTCCACCCGGGTATCGGTGAAATACTTGATCAGGGCGGTGGTGGCCGATGAATCCAGCCCGCCGGACAGGTACGCCCCCACCGGGACATCGGCCCGAAGCCGCAGCCGGACCGCGTCGACCAGCAGTTCATGCAGCTCCTCCGCCCACGAATTCAGGCTGCGCTTCCGGTCGAACGTTTCCGGGAACGACATCGACCAGTATCGCCCGATCGACAGTTTCCCGTTCTCGACCCGGCCGTAGCAGCCGGCCTCGAGTTCGTTGATGCCTTCGAACGATGTGCGGGGCGGGGCGGTCGTCCACCAGGTGAAAATCTGATCCAGTCCCTGCAGGTCGATCCGCCGCGGCACCGACGGGTCGCAGAAGATCGATTTGATTTCCGAACCGAAATACAGCCGTCCGTCGTGCTCAGTGTAGAAGACCGGCCGGATCCCGAGCCGGTCGCGGGCGAAAAAGAGCGATTCGGTGCGACTGTCGTAGATGGCAAACGCCCACTGGCCGTTGAACCGGTTCAGGCAGTCGATACCCCATTCCTCGTAGGCGTGGAGGATCACCTCGGTGTCGGATCTGGTGCGGAAGCGGTGGCCGGCCTTCTCCAGTTCCGGGCGCAGCTCGACATAGTTGAATATCTCGCCGTTAAACGTGATCCAGAGGGTCTCGTCCTCGTTGCACATCGGCTGAGAGCCGCCGGCGAGGTCGATAATCGACAACCGCGCCTGACCGAGCACGCAGCGCTTGTCGAGATAGGCACCGTATTCATCGGGGCCGCGATGGTTGATCGCATGAACCATCCGGCCGATCAACTCCCGGTCGGGCGGTTTTGGTTCGTAAAGCTGGAAATAGCCGGCTATACCGCACATAACGTAACTGCAAGATCGTGTTAGTGGTTGTGGCGGGTGTGGTGCCGCCGATGCTTACCCTATCGGAGTGTCCCTCTAATAGTTTATCGGTCGTGATGCGGGCAAACAAGCCCGCCCGGCCGTCGCGGTCAAGCTATATCTCGGTATCCTCCTGTCCCGGATCGGCACCCGGCCCCGCGCATTCCGTGCGCCGGCCCCCCAGTTCGCGACCGGGCGCCCATATTCCTTGACAACCCGTTGGTCGGTAGTATCTTATACGCAGAGAGCGATTATCGGAATTAAAC
>CAYPYM010000602.1:0-2553 GCA_964414435.1 uncultured Ignavibacteriales bacterium
TCACCGAAAACTGGGTGCTGCCGGGGGTCGACCCGCCGCTTTTGTCGTATGGCATCCGGTTCTTCGGCGAGGGCATCGCGGTTGACCTGGCGTTTCTCAATGTCGGGTCGGAGGATGCGATCTTCCCCGGTATCCCGTATATCGATTTCGTCTGGAATTTCTGAGAGGTCCGCCTCTCAGTGAAATGAGCCGACTCCAAGCCGCCGTCGACCAGCCTCGCCGGCGGCTTTTTTGCCCGGCCCCCGGTGCGGCCCCCCTCAATCAGATTATTCCGCAACAGCGTAGTATATTGGAATCAGTAGCGCGGGTTACGACGGGCGGTGTGGCCCCGGCAGGTCGGCAGAGATCGCCCCCCAACTCTTCGTGAAAGGACCAATCGATGATTCTAGTCCGCGACGTTTTCCAGGTGAAATTCGGTCAGATGAAGGACGCACTCAAAGTGTGGAACGAGGGTGCGGCGGTTATCAGCAAGGCCAGTGGCGGGAAGTGGCAGTACCGTCTGCTGACCGACCTGGCGGGACCGAACTTCTACACGCTCGTCTTTGAAAACACTCACGAGTCGCTCACCTCATACGAACAGATGCTTCCGGCCACGATGGGTCAGAAAGAATTCCAGGACTGGTACAAGAAGCTGCTGCCACTGGTGGTTTCGGGCCGCCGGGAAATCTACAACGTGGTTGAATAGTCGGAACGACCCATGGGTCGCCCGACCACCGGTGATCTCCGTCACCGGTGGTTTCTTTTTGCCGGGCACCTTCGTAGCCGGTTCGCACGGGGGGCCTTCGACACCTCAGAAGGGTGGGTCGTCTTTCAGCCGCCACCCGTCAGGACCGCAGGCGTCGTGTCGTGCCACACAGGGGCACGGTAGAACCGCGCCGGCTCAGCCGCGGTGAATGAAACCGCTCTTCAGGGGCAGGCTGCCGGAGCCGGCCCGCCCGTGAACAGATAAGCCACCAGGGCGGTCAGGTCGGAGACGTTGAGCGCACCCGATCCGTCCACGTCCGGGCCGCCCGTGAACAGAAAAGCAACAAGATAGGTCAGGTCGCTGACATTGAGCGACATGTCGTAGTTAACGTCTCCCCTGATCCCGTCGTGGTTGCAGCAGCCATTGGTGATGCGTGCGACGAAAGCGTCTCCATCGTTGGTAGTATCGGAGATCACCGTCTGAAAGCCGCCGACTATGGGAAAGTCGGGAGAACGGGTCGGACCCACCACCACGATCTCACCGTCGGGTCCGATCGTGAGCTCGCGGCCGTGATCGTAAAGATGGCCGCCGAGGTAAGTGCTGAACTCAAGACTCTGACCGTCGGGAGCAAATGTCGTAATGACAACGTGTCCCTGGTTATGTGGCACGGTATCGATCGCGAGCACCTCCGGGTAGTTTGAGGAGCCGGAAACGCCGCAGATGGTTGCCCGACCGTCGCGGTCGACCGCCACACCCTGGATATTATCGGCACCGTATCCTCCGATGTAGGTGCTGTAGAGGATGCTCCCCGCGGACGACATCTTGGTCAAGAATCCGCAGAGAAAACCGAAACGCACGGGGTTGTAGGCATTGACGACGGGGAAATCCGCCGACCCGGTCGATCCCGCTATGTACAGGTTGTCGGCCGCGTCTATCGCGATGCTCGGCCATTGCTCGATATCGTCGCCGCCCAGAAAAGTGCTGAATCCGAGACCGTACGTGTGAAATACGTCGTCGTAGGCGAATTTGGTTACAAAGACCTCCAGCGTGTCGTCCATAATCGGATCGGCCGCCGCCAGAAGCGGAAAGTCGTCGCACTTTGTAGTGCCGGTAACGAATATGTCGCCGTGGTCGTTTACGACAAGATCGAATCCATACTGGAACTCAGAGGGACCCGCCACACCTCCGAGATAGCTGCCAAACACGAGACTGTCGCCATCGGCCGACAGGCCGGCCACGAAGATCATGTGATTGCCGGAGTAGGTAGTGAACACCGGTAGAAACAGAGGGAAATCGGGAGAGTTCGTGGCCCCCGAGACGAATGCTCGACGGTTGGGATCGAGAGCCAGTCCGCCCCAGTAGTTCTCGGTACCGGAGCCGCCGAGGAACGTGCTGTACACGATCGCCGAACCGTCGGGCGTCATCTTGGTAATGAACATGTCCGATCCGTTTCGAACGGAATCGTAGGCGTTGACTATCGGGAAGTTGTCGGACCCGGTCCAGCCGTAAAGGTAGATGTAGCCGTCGGGATCGACCTTGACGTCGTAGATCTGATCGACTGACGATCCCCCGAGGTACGTGCTGAAGACCAGCTGGCCGTCCGCGGCGATCTTGACCACGAAGCCGTCGTATACGCTGCCCTGATAGGTCGGGGTGTAGGCATTATATACCGGGAAATCATCAGATTCGGTGTAGCCGACCACGATGATGTTTCCGTCGTTGTCCACCGCAACCGCTTCCGCTACCTCGGCCAGCGTGCCGCCGGCAAAGGTACTGTAATCAAGCCTCGGATTCGACATCGCAGACGCGCTTACCGGCAGTCCTCCCCGCGCCGCGACGAGACAAATCACTAGCCAGAAGATTGTAAT
>CAYPYM010000603.1:0-2547 GCA_964414435.1 uncultured Ignavibacteriales bacterium
GCTCAATATCTTTATAAGATTGACTTTTTACACTCTCAATACATCCTTCAATATGTTTTTTATTGTTCAGGACTGCAGTAATAATGGATATCTTCATCTAAATGCTATAATAATGGACATTCACTCTTTTTCTATGACCCTTTCCTTAATTTTTACAGCAGGATTCCCCTGATAAATACCATAAGCTTCAGAATCGTGCGTCAGCACGCTACCTGCTAAAAGTATAGAATGAGAACGCATCGTTACATTTGGGCAAACAATAGCTTTCGCCCCAAGCCAGACTCCGTCTTCAAGTCTTATTTCCCCAATAATCAGGTCAAAACTTTCCTTTTTATAATTATGATTCCCAGTCAACAGCATTGTTCCCTGAGATATGCAGACATTGTCTTCAATCCTGACCATTCCTAGATTATCTATCCAGCACTTTTCTCCAAGCCAGACATTCTTGCCCAATTCCAAAAACCAGGGGTATTTAATATTTATATTTGGTTTTAATATTAAATTTCGGCCTACTTTTGCTCCGAACAATTTAAGAAGAGCGACTTTTAAATGATTTGGCCAGATAAAACTTGACCTAAAAAAGAATATATTAATAAAATACCAGATTAACCTTTTAAAGATATTACCCGGTTCATACCACTCATTATTATATAAGGAAAGATCTATTTTTTTATTCATTTATTTTTTCTAGCTGAAAGGATACAACTTTCTCTAGATTTTCTGATTGAACCTATATTAAAGCCAAAAGATTTTAAGCGCCCTATAAAATCTGATCTGTCGCCAGCAAAATCATGAATTTCAACTGAGACTTGATTTGCTATATTAAACAAGGAATTTTCTTCCTTGATCAATCCAAACTCGCTCCCCTCTATATCACATTTTAAAAAATCAATTTGGGATATTTCATTTAGCTTCAGGAATTCTCCTGATGAAATAAACTCCGCACCCTCCCATTCTTTTCCCTTAATCATCACTTCCTGTTTCTTATATTTTCCTCCAATAATGGCTCTGTTTAGAATTGTTCTCTCTCTTCAACTGTTGAGGTCTATTTGCTGCCAGAATAAATTATTTAAGCTTTTGTTAGGTTCGACCGCAATAATTCTGCCTGATTGACTAAGCGCCAGTGCAAAGCATGAAAAAACTCCCATATTAGCACTCAAATCAACAACTATGCCTTTTTCTGGGATGCGTAGATAGTCATTATTCAAATATACTTCTCGTACCCAAATTTCTCTTATTCCACTTATTACCTGTTGGCCATACAGCTTTGCTTTACCTGACTTTTTCCTTACTGCAAATGGACCATTTCCCATTGCTTTGTCTGCAGCTTGTAGATTTCCCTCACGTAAACTAGATGAAATATTCAATAAATTCTTTGCTAACCATTTATTCGCAATGCCAATGCCACATACCTTAATCAAACCAATATAATCTGCAAAAAATTTCTTAATAAACATTACTGTATTTTGATATTATAGAACCTGTGAATTATTTCTGAAATGTTTTTATGATCTTTGCTGGCCATTCTTTCAATTTCATAAATCTTGGCATCAACAAGAAAACGATACCAAAAGCCCTGAAGAAAATGCCAGATTAAGCCCGCTACTCCATCTAAAAAACCAAGTCTGAAAAAATATCTATAAATGAAATAGATAAGAGGACGTATAAATAATGGCATTTTTAAATATAAATTTTCTTTGAACCATCTCTTTTTCTTATCCTGTGTGTCATTCAGTACCGGATTTAATCCTTCCTTTATATTAATACCATATTTAATATTTAGTAGATCAATAGCTTCCCTTGTTGCATAATTATTATGTTTATTTATCCACATAGTGAGATTGTTTATATTATTATCTACAAAATCATAGTTAAAAATGACAGTCTTGCTATGATCTAATATAATATGTTCATCCATCCATCTATCTTCGTATTTTCCTTTTCCATTGCGCCAAATTCTTAGTAAATAAGTAGGATAATAATTCCCATGCTTTATCCATCTATCCATAAAATAAACACGACGTTTTAAGAATATCCCAGTAACTTCTTCAGGTAGATTTGGAAGTTTTGTGTTTATTTCCTGAATTAAATCATCTGTAAAATATTCATCCGCATCAAGCCTTAATATCCACTTTGCATCGATTGGAAGGTGCTCCAATCCCCAGTTAAATTGTTTTGCATGATTATTTTCCCACTGATGCTGATAAAACTTTCCTCCCAAACCTTCAACAATCTTTTGTGTGTTATCATTTGAAAATGAATCAATTACATAAATATTATCAGATAAATTTTTAGCACTTTCTATACATCTTTTTATATGGACAGACTCATTATATGAAAGTATTATAATTGCAAGAAATTCAGAATTCATTTTTAATAATTTTTCAAAGTTAATACATATTGAGAAATCATTTGGTTGGCAACATTATTAATATCATACATCTCTTTAATTAATTTTTTAGCATTATCGGAATTTTTAATCCTGTATTCACCATCAGTTAAGATCTTTTCCATCCCGATTCTTATGCTTTCAACATTTGTATCTAC
>CAYPYM010000604.1:0-1474 GCA_964414435.1 uncultured Ignavibacteriales bacterium
GTCGAGGATATACATCGTACGGCCGGTGGCCATCTTGGAAAGTTCGGTGGCGAGCTTGACCCGCTGGGCCTCGCCGCCCGAAAGCGTAGTCGCCTGCTGGCCGAGATGGATATAACCGAGCCCGACTTCCTTGAGCGTCAGCAGCTTCTTTTTGATTCGCGGGATATTCTGGAAGAAGGCGAGCGCTTCATCGACCGTCATATCGAGGACGTCGGCGATCGTTTTGCCTTTCCACGTGATCTCGAGTGTCTCGCGGTTGTAGCGCTTTCCCTTGCAGATTTCGCACGGGACGTAGACATCGGGCAGGAAGTGCATCTCGATCTTGATGATCCCATCGCCCTCGCACGCCTCGCAACGGCCGCCCTTGACGTTGAACGAGAACCGCCCGGGCTGATACCCGCGCGCACGGGCTTCGGGGATACCGGCGAAGAGATCGCGGATATGGGTGAAGACGCCGGTATAGGTTGCCGGGTTGGAGCGCGGGGTACGGCCGATTGGCGACTGGTCGATATCGATCACCTTGTCGATGTGTTCGAGGCCCTCGATCTTTTCGTACGGCAGCGGTTGCCGGCGGCTGGCGAAGAAATGCCGCGCAAGGATCGGGTAGAGTGTCTCATTCACGAGGCTCGACTTCCCGGAGCCGGATACGCCCGCCACCACCACGAACAGACCGAGCGGAATCTCGGCGTCGATCTTCTTGAGGTTGTTGCCGGTCGCGCCGCTGAGCTTGACATACTTGCCGTTAGGTTGACGGCGTTCTTTCGGTACGTCGATCTTGCGCTCGCCGCTCAGATACTGCCCGGTGATGGAGCGCTTGGTCTTCATGATGTCTTTGGGCGTCCCCTGGGCGACTATCTGTCCGCCGTGGATGCCGGCGCGCGGGCCGAGATCGATCACGAAATCGGCTTCCTCGATCGTCTCGCGGTCGTGCTCGACCACGAGCACGGTGTTGCCGATATCGCGCAGCTCGGTCAGCGTGTTCAGCAGTTTGCGGTTGTCGCGCTGGTGGAGACCGATCGACGGTTCATCGAGAATGTAGAGCACGCCGACCAGCCGCGAACCGATCTGGGTCGCCAGCCGGATTCGCTGGGCCTCGCCGCCGGAGAGCGTCTGCGCGGCCCGGCCGAGCGTGAGGTAGTCCAGGCCGACATCGCACAGGAAGGTCAGCCGCTCGCGGATCTCCTTGAGGATCTGCTTCGCGATCGTCTCCTGCCGCCTGGTCAGCTTGATTTCGTTGAAGTACCTGAGCGCGTGCTTGATCGACATCGCCGTGACCGAATCGATCGTCTCGCGGTCGAGTATCACCGCCAGCGCCTCCGGTTTGAGACGGGCGCCCTTGCAGGCGGGGCAGTCGGTGATCGACATATAGTTCTCGATCCAGTTGCGGACATTGTTCGATTCGGTCTGATTGTAGCGCCGTTCGAGATGCGGGATGACGCCCTCGAAGACCTTCTTGGTCTCGCTTTGGGCCAGC
>CAYPYM010000604.1:1484-2541 GCA_964414435.1 uncultured Ignavibacteriales bacterium
GGATGACGCCCTCGAACACGGCGTTGTAGACCCCGCCGCCGTGACCTTTGCCCGACATGTGCTCGTATTCGAACTGGATCTCCTCCTTGCCGGAGCCGTAGAGGATGACCTTTCGCACTTTCTCGGGCAGCTTGTTGAACTTGGTCGAAAACTTGAAATCGTAGTGTTTTGCCAGCCCCTTGAGCATGTAGCGATACCAGTTGGGCATGTCGGCGCCGCCCCACGGACGAATGGCCCCCTCGCTGATCGAGAGGCCCGGATCGGGGATCACGAGGTGCGGGTCGATCTCCATCTTCTGCCCGAGACCGTCGCAGGTCTGGCAGGCGCCGTAGGGCGAGTTGAACGAAAAGAGCCGCGGGCTGGGTTCTTCGTAGCTGAGATTGCAGTTGAGACAGGCAAACTGCTCCGAATAGAGCAGGTCCTGGTTCTTGATATTGATCAGCACCGTCCCCTGGCCGACTTTCAGCGCGGTCTCGACCGAGTCGGCCAGACGGCGTTTCGATTTGGTTTTGACCACGAGCCGGTCGACCACCGCCTCGATCGTATGTTTTTTCTTCTTGTCGAGCGCGATCTCACCATCGGACTCGATCACGTCGCCATCGATCCGGAGCCGCACGAATCCTTCGGCCCTCGCCTCGTCGATGACTTCCTTGTGCTCACCCTTTTTGCCGCGGATCAGCGGCGCCAGCACCATCAGGCGGCTGCCTTCCTCGAATCCGAGCACCGAGTCGACAATCTGCTCGACCGTCTGCTGCGTGATCGGCTGGCCGCATTTGACACAGTGGGGGACACCGACCCGGGCGAAGAGCAGGCGGAGATAGTCGTAGATTTCGGTGACGGTGCCGACTGTCGAGCGCGGGTTCTTGGCGGTACCGCGCTGTTCGATCGAGATCGCGGGGGAGAGGCCCTCGATAAAATCGACATCCGGCTTCTCCATCAGGCCGAGGAACTGCCGGGCGTAGGCCGAGAGCGACTCGACATAGCGGCGCTGGCCCTCGGCGTAGATCGTGTCGAACGCCAGCGAGCTTTTGCCCGAGCCGGAGAGGCCGGTGATAAC
>CAYPYM010000605.1:0-2534 GCA_964414435.1 uncultured Ignavibacteriales bacterium
AGCGCAACGCGTTCCGGGTCGGGGTCGCAGACAGCCAGGAGATTGAACACATCGCTCCTGGCGAGCGCAGCGACCTGATGTACCGCCACGTGCCCGAGCCCTGCCATTCCGACATTGTGCATCTGGATGAGGTAATCCTACCCGACCGTCGCCGTGTACAGTGGACTGGCCATGATCGTCTCGGCCAACGCCGCGTCGTCGTCTGATCTCACCTCTATCGCAGGAATGCCATCGGCGACCTTGAACAAGCCAACATTGTCGCCAAACAAGAGACCCCGACGAACCGTGGCGGGCGAGCATACGCAACACAAACCCTTCAGTCCGGTATAGAACGGCCGCTTGAACTGCCTGGCGACGTAGCCCTCATCCACGCGGTGATAGGTGCCCTGTTCTTCCATCCAACACGAGTTGTACTCAATGCGCGCCGGAATCACGGTGTCGAAGCCCCCCTCGACATACCGATAAATGAGCTTGTCGATAAGGGCACGATCGCGGAACGGGAAGGTGGCCTCCAGCATGACCAAGATGTCCGGAATGACTCCGTTCTCCTCCAGCTTCCGCAACGACGACTGCATCATCAACTCGAGGATCACATCGAAACGCGACTCTCCCTCTCCCCGCGTCAGGACCAGATCCGCACCGGCGGCTAGGGCCTCCTGTGCCACGCTGTCCTTGTCCGTCGATACGGCGATGGTTCGCACGAGGTCCGAGTGCTTGGCGTGTTCGAGCGCATACTGGTACAGCGGCCTCCCGGCGACCGTTCGCAGACCCTCTTCACGCACCGGAATGACGAGCACCGTGTTGAGGCGGTGCGCATCGATCTTGTTCTCCGACGTGCGGATCTCTTCCTGGCCCACCGACTCGATGATGCGGATGACGTTGCCACACCGTATACGGTCCCCGCTGTGATGAATGCCGTGATGGTGATAGACACTGGCGCTCGGCTCATACAATATCTTCATTCCGGCCGCCTGTACCTGGCTCGCCCAGATCCGGTCTTCGATGTTGACTACATCTTCGTCGAAGGGGAATCGCAGCCACGTCGACTTGCGAAAAGCGCTGTTCGCATTGTGAAAGAAACTGTCCTTGATCTGGACTCGTGGGTCGAGACCGAAAGTGATCAAAAGGTCCCGCTTGTCGATATCGGGTGTGAAGGCAAGTGGCTCCTGTCTCCCGTAGACCCCCGCAACGGTGTCATCCTCGAGGCCCGCGACGAGATTCTCCAGCCAATGATCATCGACCGGTATGCAATGCCCCGAAAGGCATACGACAGTATCTCCCCTGGCCGTCTCGATGCCACGATTGATCGCTGCACCGGGCTTGAATTCATCGATGGAAACGAGCGTCACACCATATTGAAGTGCCTTCGCGACGGTCATGTCCGTGCTGTTGTTGTCAACCAACACCACCTCATGGTCACTGCGCGTCTGGCGGCCGATCGCCTCGAGGCAGGAGCCGATCCAGCGTTCTTCGTTCTTGGTCCTTACGATAATGGAGATCAAGGTTCCACTCTTGGGAGGGCTCGCGAACTGAGCGGTGACAGATGATAAGTAAAGGTACTGTTGCCCCGGGCAAGAGTATGGATCTTGTCACTACGGCGTCAATGGCCAGTCGGGGACCTGCCCGCATCGGGTCGGCGGATCCGGGATGACCACGTCGCGGCGGGGATCTGTGGAGCGGTGGCGCAATACGAGGGCCATCATAAGCTTGTATCTTCGCTCGTGGAGGCGATGCGGACTGTTCCTGATCTCGAGGGACCATGGCCCCGATCAACGTGCTCTTCTCGATTGACGTGGAGGAAGACAATTGGGCGCCCGTGCGCCATGGGATCTCTGTCGAGAATGTCCGCGAGATTCCGGCGTTTGCCGCCTTTCTCGAGACGCTGGGCATCCACCCGACCTACTTCGTCAACTACCAGGTGGCGGTCCGGTCTTGGGCCGTGGAAATCCTCCGAGGGGTCACGAGCGGGGGCCGGGGCGAGATCGGCGCGCATCTGCACCCCTGGAATACACCCCCGCTCGATGAGGGTAGAAGACCGGGTGACACGATGCTGTGCAACTACGACGGGGAACGCCAGAGCGCCAAGATCGAAGAGGTTACAGGTACCCTGAAAGAGGCCTTCGGGCAAGCTCCTACGACCTTCCGCGCAGGGCGCTTCGGGATCGGACGGGAGACTGTATCCGCTCTCATCAGACACCGGTACCTTGCCGACAGTAGTGTCACCCCCTACCGCTCCTGGGAACGTTCCGACGGCGGCCCGAGCTTTCGAGGCGCGCCCCTGGCGCCCTATTGGCTGGATGGGAGAGGTGGCGTATGCGAGCCCGCGCCACATGGGCCGGTGGTGGAGGTGCCCGTCTCATGCGGGCTTACTTGTGGCCCTGTCCGGCATTGGGACAGGCTTATCCGGCTCACCCAATCCTCCGCCTCGAGAGCGGCTCGAGTTTCCAGTGTTCTGGCTGTATCGGGTCTCCTGCGGAATGTGGTGTGCAGTCCCGAGACTGCCTCAGCACGCGACATGGTTGCCCTGGGTCGGC
>CAYPYM010000606.1:0-2534 GCA_964414435.1 uncultured Ignavibacteriales bacterium
GAAACCCCACCACGAACCGCGAACCCACCATCAGCCACGCCCCCCACCGCCCGAGCCCGCGCTCGAAACTTCGGATATCCTCCGCCGAAAAATACTTGAAGTCCTTTCGCATAAAATAGTCGCGGCCGAATCGCCGGCCGATCACATACATCACCATGACCGAACACATCCCGCCGAGCACGACCAGCGCGAAACTGAGCGGCAGGGACAGACGCCCCGCCGCCGACAACGCCCCCGCCACGGCGATAAAACTGTCGCCCGGAAACGGCGGGAAAATATTCTCGATAAAGCACGCGACAAACAGGACGACATACACCCACACCGCGCCATAGCTGAAGATCGCGTCGATCCACTGGCCGATCTGTGCCGGATTATCAGTCATCGCTCGCGATCAGACAGACCGCCTCGGCGGCTATCCCTTCTCCCCGACCGACAAAACCGAGCTTCTCGGTCGTCGTCGCCTTGACATTCACCTGCTCGACCCTGATCCGAAGGATATCGGCGATCGCCTTCTTCATCTTTGGAATGTGCGGGTTCATCTTCGGCCTTTCGGCCATGATCGTCGCGTCGATATTGACAATCGTCGCATACCCGGCCGCCCGCACCAACTGCCCGACCCGGCTGAGCAGCACGCCCGAATCGGCGTCTCTGTAGGCGTCATCCGATGGCGGGAACTGCTGGCCGATATCCGGAAGTCCGGCCGCGCCGAGCAGCGCGTCCATCACCGCGTGCAGCAGCACGTCGGCGTCGCTGTGCCCGGCCAGGCCCTTGTCGTGCGGAACCGCGATCCCGCCGATCATCAGGTCGCGATTCTCCGCGAACGCGTGGACATCGAAGCCGTGCCCGATTCGTATCTTAGCCATGCTTTTCTTTCGCCAGAAGCGCCTCGACAATCCGGAGATCGTCGCGCGTCGTCACTTTCAAATTCGGTCCGCTCGGTTCGACCACCCGCACCTTGAACCCGCGCGCCTCGATAATTGAGGCGTCATCGGGGTGCGGCGTCCTGGCGTCGATCGCCTCCCGATGGGCCGTCAGAATCAAATCGTACTGAAACACCTGCGGCGTCTGGGCACCGTAAAGCGCGTTGCGGTCGAGTGTCGCCAGCACAAACCCGTCGCGCACCCGCTTGACCGCGTCGGTCACCGGCACCGCCAGAATCGCGGCGCGCTCTTTCGCGGCCGTTTCGACTACCCGGTCGATATCGGCCGGCAGCGTCAGCGCCCGCGCGCCGTCGTGGATCGCCGCCAGCGAGGTCGACAGCGGCAGCGCCTCCAGCCCGTTGCGGACCGACTCCTGCCGCTCCGCGCCGCCGATCACGATCTTCGTCACCTTCCGAAAATCATACGGATCGACGACCTTCCTGGTGGTGTGCAGCAGATACTCTTCGGCCACCACCACCACGATCTGGTCGATCCGCTCGGCCGCTTCGAACCGGCTGATTGTCCAGCTCAACAGCGGACGGCCGGCAACCTCGCGAAACTGCTTGGGGACCTCGCCGCCAAATCGGACCGAACTGCCGCCGGCGACAATCAGCGCGACCGTTTTCATGGACCGGAATATAACCCGTTTGAAGAGACGAAAAAAGGGATTTATAGGATCAGCATGGCGTCGCCGTAGCTATAGAACCGCAAGCGGTTAGCTGTGGCGAAGCGGTAGGCGTCGAGGACCCGTTCCCGCCCCGCGAAAGCACTCACGAGGATCAGCAGCGACGACTTCGGAAGGTGAAAATTGGTCACCAGCCGGTCCACCGCCCGGAACCTGTGCCCCGGCTTGATATAGAGATCAACCATCCGCGCGAGCGGCTCAATCCGGCCGCTGCGACCCACTGCCGACTCCAGCGTCCGCACCGAGGTTGTCCCGACCGCCACGATCCGTCCGTCGCTCGCGCGGGCACGGTTGAGCGTCTCGGCCGCTTCCGGGGTCAGCTCGGCGAACTCCGGATCGACCGTGTGCTCCTCGATATTGTCGACACTCACCGGCTTGAACGTCCCCGGCCCGACATGCAGGGTCAGCTCGACCGTCCCGATCCCTCTGTCGGCCAGATCGCGCAGCAGCGGCTTCGTGAAATGGAATCCGGCCGTCGGCGCCGCCACCGCGCCGACCTTGTCCGCATCGGCGAACACCGTCTGATAGCGGCGCACATCATCGGGGCGGTCGTCACGGCGGATATAATGCGGCAGCGGCACATGCCCGTGCCGCGCGATCACCCGTTCGCGCTGCGTGTCCGAATGGAACGTGACAATCCACCGCCCCCCGCCGACATCGGCGCTGAGCACGACCCGGTCGTCGCCGAACTCGATCGGCTCGCCTTCCTTGACCCGCCGCGACGGATTCACCAGCGCGTACCAGTTGAACCGGTCCTTCGCACGGTCGACCGGGCGAATCAGGAAGATCTCGACTTTCGCACCGGTCGCCCGCTGCCCGAACAACCGCGCCTTGAACACCTTGGTATTGTTGACCACGAGCGTGTCGCCCGGATCGAGATAGTCGATTATGCGATGAAACGGCAGAATTCGCAGATCGCCACCCTTGCG
>CAYPYM010000607.1:0-2532 GCA_964414435.1 uncultured Ignavibacteriales bacterium
GACGGTGGTGCCCGGCGGCACGAGCGCGGAGGAGATTCTCGAACGGCGGCCGGAACGACTTGAGCAACCGCTCCGAGACGGCGGCGTATTGATCCGCCAGTTTCATCCAGGCCGTCGCGGCGTTGTTGTTATCGGGACCGGCGGTCAGGGCCCGGGCGGCCGACGAACGACAGATGATCGCCAGCGCCGCATTGGTGGCCGAGGCCCGCAGCGCCGGATCGGCTCCGAACCGCCCGGTCGGGTCGATTTCTTTTTCGATCAGGCCGTTCGCCTCGAGCACGGCGGCTTTGATGAGCGATTCGTTGACGGTCGAATAAAGCGGAGCATAGTCGATATAGACCGTTTCGTTCGGATCGATATCGCCGCCCGAAAGCCGCCGAAGTTCTCCCGTCGTAGCGGTGAGTGAATAATCGATTCCGGCCGCGTATACCGTGTAGGGCCGAAACCAGACCACCACCGTGGCGCCGACCGCAAGGTCGCCGCCGCTCTTGACATACAGCCGGGCGTTGGCGAGATCGAGCACGAAGTCACGGTTCTCGGTGTAGACCCGCCCCAGCGAGCTGTCGCTCGCCACCACCACGCTGCCCGGCACGAGGGGCGCGGACGCAACGCTGTTGGCGCCCGAAACGAGCGTGAGTGAAGCCCGGCTGAGCATCCCTCCTGACGGCGACTTGACGATTACCGAATCGCTTTCGACCGCACCGCTGAAGAACTGTACGTCTCCGCTGACTCCGATCACCAGCGGCTGGTCGGTGATCTTCACCGTGACCGGCGATGCCGGTGCGAGTTGATTCTGTACCATCTCTTCGGTTGTGTAAGTCATCGGTCACCTCCTCACGATCACGGCGCGCAGATCGCCGACTGCTGTCAGGCGGCTCCCCACCGGCGGGGTGGTAAACGGCGACACGACCTCGGCCCTGATCCAGAAACGGCTCACACCGCTGACCACTCTCTTTTGCCAGTCGCCCGGAATAGCATCGCCGTCCTCCCAGAGGACGACCTCGTTGTCGACGCTGTCGAACGCCGCCGCACCGCTGTACGGCACGAATGCCTGCCAGGACGATCCGTCCCAGTAGCTGAATGCCGCCGTACCGCCGCTTCCGGCGGTCGACAGAAGAAGTCTCAGCCTTCGGAACGGTACGTCCATGCCGGCGTAGACTGCGTCGCCGGCGTTTTGTACAAGAACGGAAGTTGCGGGATGAAAGAGATCGGCCGTGGTTGCATCAGCAGCGGCGGTTGTCAGGTCGGCGAAAGCGGCCGAACCGCTGTCATACAGCACGACCGAATCGAGGGCGGCGTTCCGCTTGTCGAAAACAGTCGGTACGGTGAAGACGCCGGTCCGGCGAATCGTGCACATCAGGCGGGTTTGACCGGCGGCCAGTTCGGAGAGATAAACGACAATCGGGACCGAATCCGCGAATCGAATTTGCGGACAGGCGCCGCCGTCGGAGTCGAGTGTAGTTACCGGCCCCCACAACGCGCCGTCATACTCCCGATACTTCAGCGCCTCATCGTTCCAGACCACGCCGACACGATTGTCCGACGCCACCGCGGCATCAAAGTCGGCGGTCAGGCCGAATCCGGTGCCGAGGACGTTTGCGTCGCTCCAGCTCCCGCCGCCCAGCGCGAGCGACCGGTGCATCACCTGCACGCCGCCGTTGACATAGACGGCATGGAGATTGAGCGCGTCGCAAACCAGCCGGGCGTAGGCGTAGGACGCCCCCGTCGTGAGTGCATCACCGGCATCGGTCGGTCCACTCCCCCAGGATGCGCCGTGATCACCTGATGACTTGGTCTGAATGATGTGCAGTCCACCCGAGACGAGCGTCCAGGCAACGTGCAGATCGCCGGAGGGATCGATCACTATCGATGGTTGCCGCGAGTCGCCGTTGTAAACCGCCACCGCCGATGCCGGCGACCAGCTTCCGCCCGAGAAGTACAGCCGCCGCGCCACCAGGTATCCGGTCGACGCCTGTGTGTATACCACATGTACATCGCCGGACTTGCTCATGGCGCAGTCGAACGGAAGATCGGCGGCATCCGATGCCACGGTCACCGGGACCGACCACGACTTGTACGGGCGGTCGGCGAAGGTAAACGCGATCTCGTCCGCGGCGGTCTGGATAAGCGCAATCAACCGTCCGGCATACTGTCCCGACTCGATTTTCAGCAGTTTCTTCCCGGTCGCCAGGCCGAGCGGGGCGGTTCCGGTTGCTACGGTTAGTTTCTCCTTCATGGTTCTCCTTTTGTCCGGCGAGGACCCGCCGCTCGGCGGGCCCCCGCGACGGATCAGGCAAAGACCGTGTCGAGCACGACCGCCGCTTCCTTGATGACTTTGGCGTAGGTGACCGACTCGGTGATGACCGCTTCCTCGAAGCGCTGTTCGATCACCTTGTCGTATTCGACTGTGAGCGGCTGGGTCACGACTTCCTCGATCGCGAACCGGCTGTCCAGCCCGATGATCAGGTCGGAGGCGAGTTCGTCGCATCGCACCAGCGACGCTCCCAGCGGACTGAACAGCTCTCCCCGGCC